>DATAJI010000037.1:0-2074 GCA_036262195.1 Solirubrobacteraceae bacterium | reverse complement strand
GGCCAACTCCGCCGGGCAGGCGGCGTTGTTTCTCGCGAGTCGTGGGTTGCGGGTCCGGCTCGTCGTGCGCGCCAACGATCTGGGAATCGAGATGTCGAGCTACCTCGCGACCCGCATCCTCGTCGACAGTCGTATCGACGTGCACCTAGGCACCGAAGTCGTCGGAGTCGACGGTGGCGACCATCTGGACTCGATCGTGCTCGCGAACAAGATCGGAGGGACTGGGGAGAGCGTGCCCTGCGCGGGACTCTTCTGCTTCATAGGCGCCGAGCCCGCGACGTCTTGGCTCGAGGGCGTCCTACTTGACCGAAGCGGCTTCATCCTCACCGACACCGATCTACCGGAGACGCAACCGCGCGACTCGTTCGGGCTACTCGGCCGTCAGCCTCTGGCGTTCGAGACCAGCATCCCAGGACTCTTCGCCGCTGGCGATGTGCGTCACGGCTCGATGAAGCGGATCGCAGCCGCCGTGGGTGAAGGCTCCAGCGCGATCCGCTCGGTCCATCAGGCGATCGGCAAGTAGTGACAGACACGGCGATCGAGGGAGAATGCAAGCTATGCACACCGGTCAGTACCCATCTCGGCTACGCTAGGCCTATGACGGAATTGGAGAAGGGGCCGCAAGGTCTGCGCCGCGGTAGGGGCGCACGAGAGCGCATCCTCAGCGCTTCACAACAACTGTTCCGCGATCAAGGCATCACCGGCACCGGCATCGACCAGCTCTGCGCGGTGGCCGGCGTGTCCAAGCGCACGCTCTACCAGCACTTCCCCGGCAAGAACGAGTTGATCGCCGAACACCTACGGCGATTCGATCCCGACATCCTGCCCGAGGTGTTCGACCGCGCCGACCTCACACCCCGCGAACGACTCCTCGCCGCCTTCGACATCCACCCACCGCTGTGCCCGTTCATCGCAGCGGCCGTCGAAATCCACGACCCGGGCCACCCGGCGCGCGTATACGCCCGCCACTACAAGCAGGCCCTCGCCGCGCGGCTCACCGAAACCGCCCGCGAAGCCGGCGCCGCCAACCCCGAACAGCTCGGCGAGCAACTGGCGCTGCTCCTCGATGGCGCCTCGGCCCGCAGCCGAGTCCTCAACACCTCAACCTTCTCCACCGCCGCCGCCATCGCAGCGGTCCTCATCGACAACGCCATCCCGGCGGCAGCGGTGCCGGCCGGCGCAAGCGCTGTCTAGCAGCACGGCCACGATGACGATGACGCTGGCCGGGGTGGCACCCCCCGTTCAAGCCGTGGCGCCGCTAACAAGTACCTGGCCAGGATCACATCCTTGACCGCACCAAAGAGCAGACGTAATCCGAGAGCTGGTGGCTTCGCGTCCCACGCGATGTGTGGTGCGAAGTCACGGAAGGCACAGGCGGAACACGTGATCATGACGCTGCACCGCGGATAGCGGTGTTTACACGGCTTGGGAGAACTCCAGCTCGGCGATCAGGGGGACGTCGTTTGACAGCGCTCTTCCTCGATCCCAAGCTCGTTGACAAGCAGTTGCGACAGCTCGAACACGCGCGGGGTGAGCTCGGCGACTGCGGCGCAGCTGGTCGTCGCCCGAGCTCGCGACGAGGCGCGGATACTGGTCCTTGACCATCGCCGCACATGAGCCGGACGGCGCGACGATCGCGTCGAATCGCTCGCTGGCGAACGTCTCGACGAACCGGCGCAGGAGGCCCGTGGCCTGCGCGTCGTAGCCCGAGTTCGCGTGCATCTGCCCGCAGCAGGTCTGCTCCTGCGGGAACTCGACGCTGTGGCCGAGCCGCTCCAGCACGCGTACCGTCGCGATCGCCGCCCCGGGGAAGAGCGTGTCGCCGAGACAGGTCGCGAAGAGTGCGATGCGCACACCTGCGCGCTCAGCGTGGGTACGCCGCCGCCGCGCCGCCGTCGACGTTCAGCAGGTTACCGGTGCTCTTGGCGGAGCGCGCAGGGGAGACGTCGCTCTCAGCTTGGGAGCGTATGCTCGCGCGCGCGGCACGCTAGAGCCGCACCACGGCTCTAGCGGCTGGCAGAAAAGCGTGTGGCCGGCTCATTGACCTGAGGCCGGCCACACGTCGAGCAGAGAG
>DATAJI010000036.1:0-2062 GCA_036262195.1 Solirubrobacteraceae bacterium | reverse complement strand
CCGCCCCAGCGCTTCGCTGCCGCCGCCGAAATTGTCGACGGGGTCTCGCTGACGGCGCGGGCCGAGGTCGACCCGAACGCCTTCTGGGCCGAGCAGGCGCGCGAGCTGCATTGGGACAAGCCGTTCACGACGATCCTTGACGACTCAAATCCACCGTTCTACAAATGGTTCACCGACGGCACGCTGAACGTGTCTTACAACTGCCTTGACCGTCACGTCGAGGCCGGACACGGCGATCGGGTCGCGTTTCACTGGGCCGGCGAGGAGGGCGAGCGGCGCGCGATCACCTACGCCGAGCTGCACGGCGACGTGCAAAGGCTCGCGAACGCGCTCAAGGACCTCGGCGTCGGCAAGGGCGACGTCGTCGGGATCTATCTGCCGATGATCCCCGAGGTCATCGTCTCGATGCTCGCCTGCGCGCGGATCGGCGCCCCACACAACGTTGTATTTGGGGGGTTTGCGCCCGAGGCAGTGAAGGAGCGGATGGAGGTCTCGCACGCGAAGGCTCTGATCACCGTCGACGGCGCGCGGCGCAAGGGCAAGACGGCACCCGTCAAGGCCGCCGTCGACGCCGTGATGGGCGACCTGGAGTCACTCGAGCACATCCTCGTCGTGCGTCACACGCAGATAGACGTGGCGATGAGGCCGCATCGGGACGTGTTCTACGACGAGGTGCTTGCGGCCGCGGATCCGGTCTGCCGGGCGGAGCCGATGGAGGCCGAGCATCCGCTGTTCATCCTCTACTCCTCGGGCTCGACTGCGAAGCCGAAGGGAATCGTGCATACGACCGGCGGCTACTTGACCGGCGTCAGCACGACCCACCGGTCGGTGTTCGACCTCCATCCCGAGCGCGACGTGTACTTCTGCTCGGCGGATGTCGGCTGGATCACCGGACACTCCTACATCGTCTACGGGCCGCTCGCCAACGGCGCGACCAGCGTGATGTACGAGGGAGCCCCGGACTACCCGCACAAGGGGATCTGGTGGGAGCTGTGCGAGCGCTACGGCGTGAGCATCTTCTACACCGCCCCGACGGCGATCCGGGCGTGCATGAAATGGGGTGCCGAGCATCCCAACGCCCATGACCTGTCGAGCCTGCGTCTCCTGGGGACGGTCGGAGAGCCGATCAACCCGAAGGCGTGGCTCTGGTATCACGTCGTGATCGGCCGCGAGCGCTGCCCGATCGTCGACACGTGGTGGCAGACCGAGACGGGCCAGATCATGATTTCGCCGCTTCCCGCAGTGACGGAGACCAAGCCTGGCTCGGCCACGTTCCCACTGCCTGGTGTGCTCGCCGATGTCGTCGACGAGTCGACCGGCAAGCGCGTCGAGCAGGGCCAAGGGCTGCTGGTGCTCAAGCGTCCGTGGCCGGCGATGCTGCGCACGCTTTACGGCGACGACGAGCGCTACGTCGAGACCTATTTTTCGCGCTTCGGCAACGACACCTATCTTGTCGGCGACGCCGCGATCCGCGACAAGGACGGCTATCTGTGGATCGTGGGCCGGATCGACGACGTGATCAACGTCTCAGGGCATCGGCTCTCGACCGCCGAGGTTGAGTCGGCGATCGTCGCGCACGAGAAGGTCGCCGAGGCGGCTGTCGTCGCCCAATCCGACGAGCTCACGGGCCAGGCGATCGTCGCGTTCGTGACGCTCCAGGGAGAGCTCGAGGGCAACCCGGAGATGGAGGCTCAGATCCGCGAACACGTGGCCGAGCGGATCGGCAAGCTCGCGCGGCCCAAGCGCATCCTGTGGAGCGACGACTTGCCCAAGACGCGGTCGGGGAAGATCATGCGCCGCCTGCTGCGCGACATCGCCGAGGGTCGCGCGGTCGGCGACGTGACCACGCTGCGCGACCCGGCGGTGATGGCCGAGCTCGAGCAGAAGGTCGGGGCCGCCCAGGCCGAGGAGGAGTAGTCGCGTGGCGTTGTCGGCGCATACTGCCCTCGCGGATCCGCCAGCGCGGACCGGTTATTGCGTTATCGCGGCTGGGTGGTCAGCTGGCTGGCGGGTGGGGATGTTGTGGCAAAGAACGCCCAGATCGCTTCGGTGGCGCTGGGAC
>DATAJI010000035.1:0-3493 GCA_036262195.1 Solirubrobacteraceae bacterium | reverse complement strand
GGGGCCGGTTCGCGCGGTTCGCAGCATCGACATCGCGATTGATCGCGGCGAGACCGTCGCCGTGCTCGGGCCAAACGGCGCCGGGAAATCGACAACGATTGACATGCTGCTCGGCCTGCAGCCGCCGGACAGCGGGAGCGTGACTCTATTCGGGCGCTCGCCGCGCGAGGCGGTCGATGCCGGGCTGATCGGCGCGATGCTGCAGACCGGGTCATTGGTCCAGTACCTCTCGGTCCGCGAGCTGTTGACGATGCTGGCAGCGCTCTATCCGGCGCCGCTGGAGGTCGCTGAGGTTCTGGCGCAGCTCAGCCTGGAGAAGCTTGCAGGGCGGCGCACGCAGAAGCTCTCGGGCGGCGAGACACAGCGCGTTCGCTTCGCGATGGCGCTGATCAGCAATCCGGACCTGCTCGTGCTCGACGAGCCGACGGTTGCGATGGACGTCGAGTCGCGGCACGAATTCTGGGACACGATGCGCGAGTTCGCGGCGCGCGGCAAGACGGTTGTGTTCGCGACGCACTACATCGAGGAGGCCGATCAGAACGCCGACCGCGTGGTGTTGATGGCAAACGGCCGGATCGTTGCCGATGGACCGCCGAACGAGATCAAGGCGCAGGCCGGCGGAAGGACGATCCGCGCCTCCCTGCCGAACGTCGAGCTCGACGCGCTCAGCGCGCTGGCGGGTGTCGCGAGCGCCGAGCGGCGCGGCGAGGTCGTGGTGCTCAGCTGCAGCGACTCGGACGAGGCGATCAGGGCGCTCCTCGCGAGCTTCCCGCAGGCGCGCGAGATCGAGATCACGGGCGCGGCGCTCGAGGATGCCTTTCTCGCGCTCACCGCCGATCCGGACGCCTCATGAGTGGCCTCGTCTACACCCGCTACGAGCTGCTGCGGGCATTCCGCAACCGGCGCTTTTTCTTCTTCTCGCTCGCGTTCCCGCTGATCCTCTATTTCATCTTTGCGGCGCCGAACCGCAACGTCACGAACTTCGACGGCAGCGGCATCTCGCTGCCGCTCTATTACATGGTCGGCCTCGCGTCGTTCGGAACGATGGTCGCGATGATCTCGAGCGGAGCGCGCATCGCCGCAGAGCGACAGATCGGTTGGACGCGCCAGCTGCGGATCACGCCACTGTCGACGCGCGCGTACTTCCGCGCCAAGCTGCTGACGGGATATTTGATGTCGTGCCTGACGATCGGCCTGCTCTACATCGCGGGCGCGTCGCAGGGCGTCAGCCTCTCAGCCCACAGCTGGCTCGAGATGACCGGATTGATCCTGATCGCGCTGCTGCCGTTCGCCGCGCTTGGGGTAATGCTCGGCCACCTGCTGAACGTCGACTCGATCGGGCCCGTGACCGGTGGCGGCACGTCGCTCTTCGCGCTGCTCGGTGGGACATGGTTCCCGCTGACCCACGGCTTCCTGCACGACCTCGGCCTGTTCATGCCTTCCTACTGGCTCGTGCAGGCCGGACACGTTGGTCTCACCGGACACGGCTGGCCGCTACGCGGCTGGATCACGGTCGCCGCCTGGGCGCTGCTCCTGGCGGCTGGCGCTGCCTACGCGTTCCGCCGCGACACCAAGCGGGTTTAGCCCCTCACCACCACTTGCCCTCGCGCGCTGCATCGGTGCCGCCGGTGCGATCGAGCGCGTCGAGCGCTGCCATGTCCTCGTCTGAGAGGGCGAAGTCGAACAGCTTCGCGTTTGACTCGATCCGCTCGCGGTGTGTCGACTTCGGGATCACGAGGACATCGTGCTGCAAGCACCAGCGCAGCAACACCTGCGCCTCGCTGCGCTCGATCCGCTGAGCGATCTCGCTCACGATCGGGTTGCGCAGGTGCCGCCCGGTCCCGAGCGAGCTGTACCCGACGATCGCGAGCCCGCGCTCGCTGCACGCATCGAGCAGCCCGCGGCGGTACTCGAAGGCACTGAACTGCACCTGATTGACGACAGGTCGCGCCTGCGCGACGGCGAGCAGCTCGTCGAGCTCGTCGATGCCGAAGTTCGAGACGCCGATCGAGCGCGCGTAGCCACGCTGCTGCGCCTCCTCCATCCCCGGCCAGGCCCACGTCGGCCCGCCCTCGGGCCAATGGATGACGTAGAGGTCGACCTGCTCGACCCCAAGCCGCTCGAGGCTGCGCTCGGCTTCGGCGGCGGGGTCCTTGCTGCGCGGGTAGAACTTCGTCGTGACGAAGACCTCCTCGCGCGGCACGCCGCTGTCGCGCAGCGCACGACCCACGCTCGCCTCGTTGCCGTAGGCCTGCGCCGTGTCGATGTGGCGGTAGCCGAGCTCCAGCGCCCAGCGCACCGCGGTTTCGCATTCCGGCCCGTCGGGGGTCTGCCAGACGCCAAGGCCGAGAACGGGCATCGCCGCGCCGTCGGCGAGGGTCCGTACCTGCTCAGCTGTGTGCTCACTCGCCATCTGGACTCCTCGGTTAGCTGATGTAGTGGTCGATCGGCGGCGGATCGTCGCGCATCGCCGCAACCTGCTGGACGAGCTCTGAGCCGTCGAGCGTTGGGTGTACCTCGAGCCGCGGTAGCGCAAACGGGTCGTCTTTGGCTCCCGCCCAGCCGTAGTACTCGGTCGTCGAGCCGCGGAAGCCGGCGCGCCGCAGCGCAGCGATGACGGTCGGGTCGTACTGGCCCGACGGGTAGCAGAACCAGTTGACCGGGACATGGAACAGTCGCTGGATCTTGCGCCGCGTGTCGAGCGTCTGGAAAGCCAGCCCCGACGGACTCTGCGTGACCATGTCGGAGTGATCGTAGCCCTGCGTGTCGAGCTCCCAGCCGTCGGCGACGAGCTCGCGAATCTCGTGGTGTGAGAGGCCGCCGTTGGCCCAGTCCAGCCCGGTCAGCTGGAGGTTCTCGACGCCGACCCAGCCGAGCTTCGCGAGCACCGGCTCGGCGTACTGGAACTGCGTCTCGTAACCGTTATCGAAGCTGATCACGATCGGCTTGCCGCACGGCAGTCGCTTGTGCTCGTGCCAGTTCGCCCACAGCTGATCGAGCGTCACGGCGTGGTAGCCGGCTGCGGCGAGCGCGTGCATCTGCTGGGCGAAAAGCTTCGGTGCGACGTACAGCAGCGGGAACGGAGCGCCCGATGGCGCCTGCCAGATCACGTGGTATTCGAGGATCGGGGCGCGCTCGCGGTGGTAGCGCCCCGGGCAGGGCACAGCCGTCACGGGCCTCACCGTGATCACGACCTTCGGCACTGCCGTCGTCGCCTTCGGCGTCCTGATCGCGGCGGCCGGCGAGTGCGTGTTGTTGCTTGAGGCGGCGAGGCCTGCGACGAGCGCTGCGCCGATCACAGCGAGGACAGCGAGCGCCGTCAGTCGCCGGCGGCGAAACGCTCGCCGGCGTGCCGCGGCCCGCGCGTGCGAGCGATCGAAATCGCGCGGTGCCGGCTCAGTGCTCACCGCGCCGCCCGTCCGCGCGATGCGACGCCAACCGATCGGTCAGCAACTCGCGTACGGCCGGCCACTCGGCGGCGATCACGCTGTAG
>DATAJI010000034.1:0-6014 GCA_036262195.1 Solirubrobacteraceae bacterium | reverse complement strand
TCGCCGGCCCGGTCGCGACGAACGTCGCCAACCAGAACCAGTCCCAAAAGACCGGCAGCGAGACGCAGACCTTCTCGCTGATCTTCATCGTCCTGCTGCTGTTCGTGATCTTCCGCTCGCTGCTGGCGCCGTTGATCACGCTGCTGCCGGCCGGGCTCTCGCTGCTGATCGCAACGCGGCTGATCGGTGAGCTGGGCGCGCACGGGCTGAAGATCTCGGAGATCACCGAGCTGCTGCTGATCATCCTCGTGCTCGGAGCGGGGACCGATTACGGCCTGTTCCTCGTGTTCAGGGTGCGCGAGGAGATTCGCCGCGGCGCTGATGCGCAGGAGGCCGTCGAACGGGCGGTCGTGCGGGTTGGCGAGTCGATCACGGCGTCTGCGGGCACCGTGATCATCGCGCTGCTCTCGCTGCTGCTCGCGAGCTTTGGCATCTACCACGACCTCGGCATCCCGCTCGCGATCGGCATCGTCGTGATCCTGCTCGCGGGTTTGACGCTGCTGCCGGCGCTGCTGGCGATCTTCGGCCGGGCGGCGTTCTGGCCGACGCGCCCGCGCGCCGGCCAAGCGCGCGACGGCGCCTGGGGGAAGGTAGCGGCGCGGCTGATTCGCCGGCCGGCGCTGACGCTCGCCGCCGGGCTGATCCTCTTCGGCGGCCTTGCCCTAGGAGCGCTCGGCTACCACTCGGGAGGTTTCGGTGGCGCCGCGGGCGCGCCGAAGGGAAGCGCCGCGGCCAAGGGCAACGCGTTGATCGCCGCGCACTTCCCGGCATCGAGCGCCAATCCGGCGAACCTGGTCTTCAAATACGCGACCGCGGTCTGGCAGAAGCCGAGCGAGGTCGCTAGCGCGCAGGCGTCGCTGGATTCATCGAGGCAGTTCATCTCGCTGCTCGGTCCGCTGACGCCGAACGGCACGCGGCTGACCCCCGCCGAGTACGCCCAGCTCCACGCCAAGCTTGGCGTCGCGCAGCAGCTGCCAAACGTCGAGCCAGAGGGGCTGAACGTGTCGAGTGCCGACTACAACGCGTATCACGCGACCGCCGCGTTCGTCGGCGCCGACGGGCACGTGATCCAGTTCGAAGCGTCGCTCCGCGCCGGCGGCCAAGAGACGACCGCGGCGCTCAACGCGACACCGAGGATCCGGAGTGTTATCCGGTCCGCGGCGCGCGCCTCCGGCGCCGTCGACTCGGGCGTCGCCGGCGAGGCAGCGGCGCTCTACGACGTCAGCACCACGTCCAACCGCGACCTCGTGAAGATCATTCCTGTCGCGATCCTCGCGATCGCGCTGCTGCTCGCGGTCGTGTTGCGGAGCCTCGTCGCGCCGCTCTATTTGATCGTCAGCGTCGCCTTCTCCTACCTGGCCGCCCTCGGCGTCGCGACGCTCGTCTTCATCGACCTCGCTGGCGACTCGGGCCTCACCTTCATCCTGCCGTTCCTGATGTTCATCTTCCTGTTAGCGCTCGGTGAGGACTACAACATCCTCGTCATGACGCGGATCCGCGAGGAGGCGCGGGCCTACCCGCTGCGCGAGGCGGTCGTCCGCGCCGTCGGGCGCACCGGCTCGACCGTCACCTCTGCGGGCCTCGTCCTCGCCGGGACGTTCGGCGTGCTTGCCGTGGTCGCCGGGTCCAGCGCCAGCGGCAGTCAGGTACGCGCGATCGGCTTCGGCCTCGCGATCGGCATCCTGATGGACACCTTCATCGTCCGCACGCTGCTCGTCCCAGCCACCGCCACGCTGCTCGGTCGCTGGAACTGGTGGCCGGCCAAGATGAGCCGGCTCAGCGCCGAGCGGCCAACCGACCCGACCGCGGTGGCGCAGGAGTAGCCCGCCGGTCAGTGAGCGACCGGGGTGCTGGCGGCGTCGGGTGGAGCCGGCGCGGGAGACTCCGGGGCGTCGGGTGGCCTGCCCGGGAAGCGCAGCGTGAACTGGGCGCCACTGCGAGGGGTGCTCTTGACTTCGACCGTACCATCGTGGGCGTCGGTGACTGCCTGGACGATCGCGAGGCCGAGGCCGAACGAGCCGCTCGCCTCGCCGCGGCCACGGGCGAAGCGCTCGAACATGTGCTTCTTGACCTCGGGCGCGACGCCGGGTCCGTCGTCCGCGACGACGAGCTCGGCGCGGCCGTCGCGCAGCGTCCGCGTGCTGGCGCGGATGTGCGTGCCAGGCGGGGTATGGCGGATCGCGTTCTCGATCAGGTTGATCGCCACGCGCTGGAGGTCGTCCGGATTGCCGAGGATCGGCGCCGGATGAATGTCGAGCACGAGCTCGTGATCTTCGCTCGCCGGTTCGAGCTCGGCTGCCGCGGCGACGACGAGCTCGGCAAGATCGACGGGCTGTGGCGTCGACTGCTGCTTGACGTCGGAGCGTGCAAGTAGCAGCAGGTCGGCGACCAAGCGGCGCATCCGCTGTGTCGAGCGAAGCGCCGAGCGCGCCAGCTCACGGTCCTGACCGTTCAACGAGTCCTCGAGCAGCTCGAGATTCGCCAGGACGCTCGTCAACGGCGTCCGCAGCTCGTGCGAGGCGTCGGCGACGAAGGCGCGCTGGCGCTCCAACGCGGACTCTGTCCGGCCGCGGGCGTCAGCGAGCGAGGCGAGCATCGTCGACAGCGTCCGCGACAGCTCGGCGACCTCGTCGTCAGCCGTCGGGTCCGGCAGCATCAGCGTCGGGTCGCCCGTACGCTCGATCTCACTCGCCACCGCCGTGAGCTCGGCGATCGGCGTGATCGCCCGCCCCGCCACGAGCCAGCCTGCTCCAAAGGCCATTGCGGTGCCAGCCAGGACCCCGAGAATCAGGAGGATGTCGAGCTGGGCGATGTCAGCGTTGAGCGAGGCGAGCGGGAGGCCGTACTGGACGAGGACGTAGCCGCCGACGACCCCGTCGACCGGCACGCGCTGCGTCACGACGCAATAGCCGTTGATCTCCCTCAGCGGATTCAGCGGCGATCCGAGGTAGGGAGCGTTCGCCGACGCGTAACGGCACGAGCCGTCGATCGTGCAGACGCGCGCGGCGGCGCCGGCGACGCTGGCGAACTCGGTCAAATCGGGTACTGGAACGACGAGCTGCCCGGCGACGTAGGAGATGTGAATCTCGTTCGCGAAGTTCTGCGCGTCGGTTGTCACCTGGCTGTTGAGGTCCGAGCGCAGGCGGTGAGCCGTGAGCGTGCGCACCGCCGTGCCGAACACGGCCAGCATCAGGAACGTCACCGCGCCGACGCTGACGGCGAGCCGCAGGCGGATCGGAAGCCGCGACAGCGGCGTCCGAGTCCGTCCGCTTCTAGGCTCGGAGGACGTACCCTGCTCCACGGATCGTGTGGAGGAGGCGTGGCTCGTCGGCGGCTTCGAGCTTACGGCGGAGGTTCGAGACGAAGACCTCGATCGTGTTAGTGGTCGAGAATGGGTCGTAGCCCCAGACTTCGTCGAGCAGGCGCTGGCGGGAGATGACGATGCGCTCGTTGCGCATCAGGTACTCGAGAAGCTCGAACTCGCGCTGGGTCAGCTCGATGTCGCGCTCGGAGCGGCGCACCTCGTGAGTATCGGGGTTCAACGAGAGGTCGCCGACGCGCAACGGTGCGCTGCCGCGCGGCGGGCGGCGGCGCAGCAGGGCGCGCATCCGCGCGAGCAGCTCCTGGCGCTCGAATGGCTTGACCAGGTAGTCGTCGGCACCGGCATCGAGGCCGCTGACGCGGGCTTCGAGGGCGTCGCGCGCGGTCAGCATCAGGATCGGGACGTCGTCGTCCCCGCGGAGATGCTTGGCGACCTCAACGCCGTCCATGCGCGGCAGGCCGAGGTCGAGGATCACGACGTCGGGCAGGAACGCGTGGGCATCGTCGAGCGCTGCGATCCCGTCAGCGGACAGGCGTACGTCGTAGCCCTCGAGGCGTAGCGAGCGGACAAGAACGTCGGCGATGTCGTCGTCGTCCTCGACCACGAGGACGCGGGGCGCACGCGCGTAATCGGTCATCACAACAGCGATGTTACGGCCCCAAAGGCCTCCGTCCGCCGATATTTATTGGCTGTTGAAATCACGCCCAGCCCGCCGTCGCCCGCCAAAGCGTCGATTGGTCGAAGGCATCCGCGCCCGCACGTCGAATTGCGGCTGCGATGGCCCCAAGATCGAGGACGAGAACGCGCGCGTCGACGCGAGCCAGAAGCACGCCGCGAAAGAACACACGCAGAGTCGTCCCGAGGAGACGTTCGCGGCGAAAGCCTCGAACTCGACTCGCATTCGACCAACGCTCGCTCGACGTCATCGGTCTGGGCCTGGTGGCACTCGCCGTTTTCATGGGCTGCGTGCTCTACGGGCACTGGAACGGGGGCAGCGTCGGAAACGGGGCCGCGCTGGCGCTTGCGTGGACCTTCGGCAAGATGCGTGACGGCGTGCCGGTGGCGCTTGCCGGCGCCGGCGCGATGCTCGTGTTGCGGCCGATCATCGGCTCGCCGCGACCGCTGCGGGCCAGCCCGATCTTCCTCTTCGGCGCCTGCACGCTCGCGCTGGCAGCCAACACCCTTGGCGTCGCTGGCCCCGCTGCTGCGCACGGTTACTGGGAGCGGAGCTTCTTCGAGCATCGTGGCGGCATCATCGGGCAGGCCGAGCTGTGGGCCGCGACGCACTCGATCGGCGCGCTCGGCGCGAACCTGCTCGCGGTGTTCCTGTTCATCGCCGGCGTGATCCTGCTGAGCGGCGGCTCGCTCGCGCTGATGCTGCGCGCGGCGGGAGCCGGGATCGCCGACGCGACGCAGCGCATCCCGAGCGTCTCGGTCACCGATCTGCGCCGCTCGCGTGAGCCGCGCAGACGAGACGGCATCGAGCCGATCGTTCCGCCCGAGGCCGACGGACGGGAGCTGATCGTGCGGGCCGGCCATGTCGAAGCGCCGGCGAACGACGTCAGCGACTTCACCGGAGACTTTGCCTTTGCCGGTGCAGGCGAGCCCGACGTCGACGAGGCGCCGTTCGGCCCGCTGATCTTCCCGGCGAAGCCCGCAGGGGCGGAGCCGATAGAAGAAGACGAAGACGCGATCGTCGCAAGCGAACCGCAGCAGCTCACGCCGCAGGGGCGCTTCCGCGCCGCCGTCACCGACGATCCGAGCTTCCAGTGGCGGCTGCCGCCGGTCAGCCTGCTGACGCGCTCGAGCGCCGAGCAGACGCGGCCGGATACGGCCGGGCAGGCAAAGATCGCATCGCGCCTGGTCGAAGCGCTCGGGCATTTCGGCGTCCAGGCGAGCGTCGTTGGGACCGTTGCCGGACCGCACATCACGCGCTATGAGCTACGGCTCGCGCCGGGGATCAAGGTCGCGAAGGTCGCCGCGCTGAAGGACGATCTTGCGTACGCGCTCGCCGCTACCGACGTGCGGATCCTCGCGCCGATCCCGGGCAAGCAGGCGGTCGGGGTCGAGGTGCCCAACGCGAAGCGACGGATCGTGCGCCTCGGCGACGTCTACCAGGATCCGCCGGAGGACTGGTCGCCGCTGACGGTCTGGCTCGGCAAGGACGTGGCGGGACGCGCGATCGGGGCGGACCTGGCGAAGATGCCGCATCTGCTCGTCGCCGGCACGACCGGCGCGGGAAAGTCGGCCGCCGTCAACTCGATGCTCGCGAGCATCCTGCTGCGTGCCAGCCCGCACGACGTGCGCCTCGTGCTGGTCGACCCCAAGCAGGTCGAGCTGAACCACTACGACTCGATTCCGCACCTGCTGACGCCGGTGATCACGAGTCCGCGGATGGCGGCGAACGCGCTGATGAACCTGGTGCGCGAGATGGAGCAGCGCTACGGGATCATGTCGATCGCGCGGACGCGCTCGCTGATCGAGCTGAACCGCTACCGCGCCGGCCGCGGCGAGCCGCCGCTGCCCTACATCCTTTGCGTGATCGACGAGCTCGCCGACCTGATGATGGTCGCCCCTGCCGACGTCGAGGACTCGATCATCCGCTTGGCGCAGAAGGCGCGCGCCGTGGGAATCCACCTCGTCCTCGCGACGCAGTCGCCGCGCGTTGACGTGATCACGGGCATGATCAAGG
>DATAJI010000033.1:0-2972 GCA_036262195.1 Solirubrobacteraceae bacterium | reverse complement strand
CTGCGGCTGGCCGGTCGGTGCCGCGTTCGCGATCGCGCTGTCGAGGGCGTGCCAGACCTCCGGTTCGCCGCGGCGCGCATGGGTCACGCCGATCAGGGCCTGCACGCAGATCTGGTAGAGCGGGGCGGCCGAGCTTTCCTCGAGCAGCTGAGCACTGATCGCCACCGCTTCGTCCCAACACCCGCGATGTTCGAGGACGATGGTTCGAGTTGCGCGCAGGAAAGAGGAGGCCTGGTCTAGGTCGTTCTGCTCGCAGTAGGCCAGGCCGTCGCGGTAATACTGCTCTCCTTCATCGAACCGGAACTGGTCGCACGAGATACCGTACAGGTTGCTGTAGGCACGAGCGGCCTGGTTGGGCAGGTGGCGAGAGATGGCCAGCTCAAGTGAGCGGCGAAGCAGTTCGACCCAGCTCTGGTCGGTAGCGGCCGCGGCGCAGCCCTCGGTGTTCAGTGCATCGGCAATGACGTCGGATGCGCCAAGCGAACGGGCCAGAGCCTCCGCTCGCCGGGCCAGCTCGACCGCCTCGTCGTTCTCGTTGCGCGTCATCTTGATGGCGGCTAGTGTCGCGTACGCCCTGGCCAGCTCCCGTGTCTCGCCGAGCGGCTCGAGCGTGCTGATCGCTTCGACGGCGGCATCTACCGCTTCATCGCCCCGGCACAGATGTTTCAACGTCAGCGAGTAATGCTGCAGCGACTCGCCCTCACGGCGGCGATCTTCGAGCTGCCGCCAGAGCCGTAGCGCCTGCTCGTCGGCGTCGGCCGCGGCTTGCGATCGGTTGCTCAGAGTCGCCTCTTCGGCAAGGCCGGTGTAGAGCTCGGCCTGCGCGGCCGGTGCGGTCTGCGCCGCCCATCGCAATGCGCGCTCGTACTGGGCCGCAGCCTCGCGGTGTGAGCCGAGGTCAACGGCTCGTCTCGCGGCCAGTGAGGCGTGCCGGACGACTGCTCCGTCGTCGCCAGCACCCTCAGCGTGGAAGGCCATGCGCGCGTCATCGCGGCTGCCGCCCACTAGCAGCGCGTGGAGGATTTCTGCGTGGATCACCGCCTGCCGGTGGGCGGGGATCTCCTGCGTGATCGCCAGCCGGGCGATCTCGTGCCGGAAGCGCAGGCCGATTCCCTCATCGACCAGCAGTCCGGACGCACTGAGTTCGTCCAGCGCAGCTTGCCGGTCGGCGAGCAGGCTGGCGTCGATCCGCAGACCCATGAGCGCGGCCGTCTCGAGTACCTGCCGGGCCGCGTCGCTGAGCCGTCCGGTACGCGAGAGGATCGCGTCCCGCGCCGATAGCGGGACTCCGTGCGTTCCGGCCTCAAGCATCTCGGTGACGTAGAACGGATTGCCGCCGGCGAGCTGGTACAACTGGTCGGCGTCAAGATCGGTCCCGGCGGCCATCGTCCGGACGGCCTCGACCGACAGCGGCGGCAGGTCGAGTCGGCGCGTCCACCGCCTCGCGGCGAGATCCCCCAGCGCGAGACGCAGCGGGCTCGATGGCGCAAGCCGGTCGTCCCGATACGTGGCGATCACCAGCACCGGCGCCGCGCGGATGCGACGCGTGAGGAACCGCATCAGGTCGAGCGTCGCCTCATCCGCCCAGTGGATGTCCTCGATCACGATCACGTCGAGCCGAGCATCGCCGGTGACCTGCCCCAGCAGCGCGGCGAACAGCTCGTCGCGCTCGGGCCGGCCCCGGCACAAATCCTCAAGCGCGCCGCCGAGAGCGCGGGCGAGGTCGAACAACGGGGCAAGCGGGCGCGGCGTCGAGAGTCCGTCGCAGGCGCCCCACGACCAGCGAGCATCGGGCAGATCACGCTGGAACCGCTCGACCAGCACAGACTTTCCTACGCCCGCCTCACCGCCGATCAGGACAAGCCGCCCTTCACCCTGACCCGCCTCGTGCGCGTACTGGCGTAGCGAGGCCAGCACCGGATCGCGTTCCAGCAGCATCACATTCAGCATTTTCTCTCAACTAGCTCGAAGGCGCACCGTGCCGACTGGGATCACAACCCTTCCTGCACTTCGAAAACGTCGTCGGCAACCAGTCCGTGAGCCTCGCGATGGACGGTGTTCGCTGCCTCCGCAGACGGTGCATCGACCAGGCAGAAGATCTTGCCCTCGGTCTCACTCACCCAGTAGCGGAGGTACCGGACGTCGTGCGCGCCCTGCGTTTTGAGGTCTGCGGCGTGGGCCTGGGCGACGGCATCGACAGTGGCTCCGCCGTGAACATTGTGGATATCCATGTAGAGGGGCACTGGTATCTCCTCGGGTAGTCGCAGGCCGGGACAGCTAGAGCGTAAGTGCGGGGAGTGCGGGGCTGCATCGGAGCCATCTCCCTAAATTACGGGCGCCGCATACCTATCTTTCGTGGCCGGCTTCGCGCATCGCTCGGTCGAACCGGCCGTTTAGGTCTGCTGCCGCGTCCGTCGCTATCGGAGCGGGCGCTCGCCCGCCGCGCTTTGGCCCTGCTGTAAAACCTCGCGCCCAGGCTGGCAGCACCGGCGACAAAGATAGGGACGCCCTCCCGATGCGGCCGCGCGGAGCCGAACGCTACGCTAAGCGCATGGCTGACTACGAAATGCTATCAAGGCATTGGGCCCGGTTTCTGGCACGGCCGCGTTGGCCACTGACGTAGTTCCAGACGAGTGTCGAAGGGATCCCCCGTGCAAGGAATACTTGCGCCAAACCTGATAGCCGGAAGGCTCGATCGTTTCCTAGCCAGGCATCCTGACGCGACCACGCCGTTCCTGGTGGTCGACCTTGATGTCGTTCGCCGCCAGTACATCAGCTTGACCGCGGCTCTGCCGGGCACCGAGGTCTTCTACGCGGTGAAGGCCAACCCGGCGCCAGAGGTCCTTAGCCTGCTTATCAAGCTGGGTTCAAATTTCGATGTGGCTAGCCGCGGGGAGATCGAGCTGTGTCTTGGTCTGGGTGCTGATCCGGCCCGGTTGTCCTATGGCAACACGGTCAAGAAGGAGCGTGAC
>DATAJI010000032.1:0-2639 GCA_036262195.1 Solirubrobacteraceae bacterium | reverse complement strand
CCACGACACCGATCCAGGTGGCGCGAAC
Source organism: Solirubrobacteraceae bacterium (assembly GCA_036262195.1). GTDB lineage: Bacteria > Actinomycetota > Thermoleophilia > Solirubrobacterales > Solirubrobacteraceae > Palsa-513. Next base: position 2,611 of record DATAJI010000032.1, on the reverse strand, counting down.
GGTTTGCACCAACGCGAACAACACGTACTGACCAAGGACCGACCAGCGCCGGCGCGCACGCCGTTCGATCAACTCACCCACGATCGCCAAGGTGACCGCAAGCACGATCAGGCTCGCAAGCAGCGAGGTGAGCATCGCGTGTGAGCTCCAGAACGAACCGAACACGAAGTCCGATACAGCTGCCCCGACGATCAACACGATCCCAAGCAGGCTCGCGATCACAAGCCGCCAGGTGCTTTCCATGGCTCAAATCTACGGTGCCCGGACCGCCGGCACTAACCTGGTGTGATGCGCGAGCTGACCGATAGCTGGCAGCTCGATGGCCTCGAGCTGCCCAATCGCGTCGCTCTCGCGCCACTCGCCGGGATCGGCAACTGGTTCGTCCGGTTACAGGCGCGCCGCTACGGGGCGGGGCTTGTCGTCTCGGAGATGGTGTCGAGCTGCGCCGTGCACTACCGCAACGAGCGCACCTGGCGCGAGCTGCTGCGGATCGACGAGCGCGAGCGGGCGGGCGGCCCGGTGGCGATCCAACTGTTTGGTGCGGACCCCGAGATGACACGCTCGGCGGCGGCGCACGTTGCCGCCCTGGGTGCGGATCTGATCGATCTGAACATGGGCTGTCCGGTACCAAAAGTCTGCAAGACAGGTGCTGGGGCGGCGCTGCTCGACGATGGTGATCGCGCGGTCGCGCTCGCACGCGCCGCGCGAGAGGGCAGCGGGCTGCCGGTCACGGTCAAATTGCGCTCCGGCCGGCGCGCCGGCGAGACCTCCGGGGTTCTATTGGCCCGCCGCCTCGTCACGGAGGCAGGCGTCAGCGCGATCGGCTTTCACCCGCGCAGCGCGCTCGTCGGGCATCGCGGCGCGCCGGACTACGCGCTCGCGGCCGAGCTGGTGCGCACGCTCGACGCGCCGGTGATTCTCAGCGGCGGCCTGCACACTGCCCAAGCGACCCGCGAAGCATTCGAGGCGACCGGCGCGAGCGCGGTGATGCTGGCGCGGGGGGCACTTGGCAACCCCTGGCTGTTCGAAGAGCTGCTCGGACGCCGCTCGGCCCCGCCCAGCGATCGCGAGGTCCTCCACGAGCTCGACTGGGTGATCGCGCGAGCGAGCGAGCATCTCGGAACCTCGCGCGCGACCCGCTACCTGCGCCGCTTCTACCCCTGGTACCTGGAGCGGCTTGCACTGGAGCGAGCGCCCGCGCGGCGCCTGTCGAGCGCCGTTCAGCAGGCCGAGTCGTTTGCGCGAGTTCGTGAGCTGCTCGCAGACGCCGTGGAGGACGGCTCAGCGAAGGCGGTTCGGGTGCTCGTGTAGGACCGCGACACGCGCCCGCTATACTGCGCGGCCGCCCAGGTGTGGAGGGAGTGCTGCGCTGACTCCAGCCTGCGGGCGGGGTACCGCATCGAACCAGAGAGCCATGCCGAAGGACGTCATCCTCACCCCGGAAGGACTTGAGAAGCTCCAGTCGGAGCTCGATTTCCTGTCCACCGAGAAGCGCCGCGAGGTTGCCGAGCGCATCAAGGAGGCCCGCGAGTTCGGGGACATAGCGGAGAACTCGGAGTACGACGACGCCAAGAACGAGCAGGCGATGCTCGAGGCGCGGATCGCATCGGTACAGGAGAAGCTGCGGATGGCGACGGTGATCGAGGCCGACGACATCTCGACCGACGTGGTGCAGGTCGGCTCGGTCGTCCACGTCAAGGACGAGAAGACCGGGAAGTCGCTGAAGTACACGATCGTCGGCTCGGCCGAGGCCAAGCCGGCCGAGAACAAGCTCTCAAACGAATCTCCGGTCGGTCGCGCGCTGCTCGGGCACAAGCGCAATGAAACGGTCTCGGTGCAGGTTCCGCGGGGGCCAGCTCGCAAGCTCAAGATCACCAAGATCGACGTCGGTCTCAAGTAGCCTCCCCGCGGTGAGCGGGGAAGACCACGGGCTCGCGGAGCTGCTCGCGGCACGGCGCGCGAAGCTCGATCGTCTGCGTGCTGACGGGGTCGAGCCGTTCCCCCACGCCTTCCCCGGCGTCGAGTCGCTCGCCAGCGTCGCGCAGGCGCATGAAGTCCTCGGCCCGGGCGAGGAGACCGCCTCAGCCCATCGCGTGGCGGGGCGCATCGCCGCTCGCCGCGAAGCCGGCCGCGCCGCGTTCATCGACCTCGTGGACCGCTCCGGTCGTCTACAGCTGCACGCTCGCGTGGACGAGCTCGGCGATACGCGCTTCGACCAGCTCGTCGGGCTCGACCTCGGCGATCTGATCGGCGTCGATGGCGTTGCGATCCGCACCCGGCGCGGTGAGCTCTCGCTGCGTGTAACTGACTTCACCCTGCTCGCCAAGTCGCTGCGCCCGCCGCCCGACAAGCACCACGGGCTCAGTGACGTCGAGACACGATTTCGTCGCCGCGAGCTGGACCTGATTGCGAACGAGGACGCGCGCGAGCTGTTCATCGCCCGCGCGCGGATCATCGCTGCGGTGCGCGCTACCCTCGACGCCGCCGGCTTCATCGAGGTCGAGACGCCGGTGCTGCAACCGATTTACGGCGGCGCGCTCGCGCGTCCCTTCACGACCCATCACAACGCGCTGGACCGCACCCTCTACCTGCGCATCGCGCCCGAGCTCTA
>DATAJI010000031.1:0-12135 GCA_036262195.1 Solirubrobacteraceae bacterium | reverse complement strand
GCCGTGAAGCGTGCGACGCCAAGCATCCCGAGGTTGGAGACGGTAAACGTGCCGCCGGCGAGATCCGCGGGGCCGACCGTCCCGTCCCGGACCTGAGTCGCGAGCAGGCGCGTCTGCGCCGCGACCTCGACAAGCGACTTGCTGTCCGCGTCGAAAACCGTCGGCACGACGAGCGTGTCGCCTCCCGTGACAGCAACGCCGACGTTCACACGCGAATAGCGCTCGAAGCGCCCGTCAACGTAAGCCGCGTTGACGTTCGGATGGGCGCGCAGCGCGAGCGCGCAGGCCTTGATCACGAGATCGTTGACCGACGGCAGCGGCGAGCAGTGGTTGCGCAGCTGCTCGCGCAGTTCGAGCGCCGCTTCGGCGTCGACCTCGACGGTCACCTGGAACTCGGGGATCGTCGCCTTCGCACTTGCCATGCGCCGAGCGATCAGCTGCTGCGTCCGCGAGGGCTCGACCACCGTCACCTCGCCCTTGGCGCCGGTCGCGCCCCCGCTTGGGCCAGACGCCGATGCCGTGCCGGCACCCGCCGTGGCGGTGTCCGGCACGGCGCCGTCAGCGGCGGCCATCACGTCAGCCTTGACGATCCGCCCTTCCGGACCGCTGCCACGAAGCGTCGTGAGATCGATGCCGAGCTCACCCGCGATCCGGCGGGCGACAGGCGATGCCTTGATCCGCTCGCCCGAGACCGCTTGAGGTACTTGCACGGACACAGTGCCTGTTGGCAGCGCCGCGCTCGCCGGCTCGAGTCCCTCGGCGACGGTCGGCGGCGCTGGCGGCGGTGTCTCCCCGATGGCTTCGCGCTTCGCTGACTCGGCGTCCGCGAGGAGGCGCGCAATGGTTGCACCGATCGCGAGCGTATCGCCCTCCTTGGCGAGGATCTGGAGGAAGCCTTCGGCGTCAGCCTCGTAAGTGACGGTGGCCTTGTCAGTCTCGATGTCGGCGAGCGGCTCGCCGGAGCGGACCGCATCGCCGGGCTGCTTCAGCCACTTGATGATCGTTCCCTCCTCCATCGAATCGGAGAGGCGGGGCATGATGACGTCGCTCACGCGCGCAAGCCTAGCGTCGCCAGCACCGCAGCCTCGATCCGATCCTCGCCGGGCATTGCGGCGAGCTCGAGCTGCTTTGCGTAGGGCAGCGGCACCTCGGCCATGCCAACCCGCTCGACTGGAGCATCGAGGTAATCGAAACAGGCTTTCTGGATGCGCGCGGCGAGCTCGGCGGTAACCCCGTAGCTCGGCCAGCCCTCCTCGACGCAAACCGCGCGGCCGGTCTTGGCGACCGACTCGGCGACCGTATCGACGTCGAGCGGGCGCAAGGAGCGGAGGTCCACGACTTCTGCGTCGACGCCGTGGTCGCGCGCCAGCCGCTCAGCGACGTGGAGTGCGCGTACGGTCGCGTAGGAGTGGGCGACGAGCGTAACGTCGCTGCCGCGACGTGCGACGTTGGCGAGACCGATCGGCGTGAGGAACTCCGGGTCCAGTGGTACCTCGCCGCGCTCCTTGTAGATAGCCAGGTTCTCGACGACGAGCACGGGGTCTTCGTCGCGGATCGCCGACTTCAGCAGACCCTTCGCGTCGGCCGGGGTGGCGGGCGCGACGACCTTCAATCCGGGCGTGGCCGCGAACCAGCCCTCGAAGGACTGCGAGTGCTGGGCGGTCAGCTGGTTTCCGGCGCCGTTCGGAGTGCGGATCACGAGCGGGCAGCGAACCTCGCCGCCGAACATCGCGCCGATCTTCGCGGCGTGGTTGACGACCTGGTCCATCGCGACCAGTAGGAAGTTGATCGTCATGATCTCGACGATCGGGCGCTCGCCAAGCATCGCCGCGCCGACGCCGGCACCGACGAAGGCCTCCTCAGAGATCGGCGTATCGCGCACGCGCTCAGCTCCGAACTCGGCCATCAATCCGGCAGTCACCTTGTAGGCGCCTTCGAAAACGCCCACCTCCTCGCCCATGATGAAAACGTGCTCGTCACGCTGTAGCTCCTCGCGGAGCGCGAGCCGCAGGGCTTCGCGGTAGGTCATCACCTCCGTGGCGTGCGGTTCAGTCGACGGCTTGCTTGTCAGGGTCTCGACGGTGCTCATTGTCCTAGTCCTCCTGCGAATACGAGCTCGCGCTCACCAAACGGTGCGCCGGCGAGCATTCGAGCGAATTGGGCTGCGCTCCCCGGCGCGTACATTCCCTTAGCAAGCTCGCTGACCTCGGGCGCGGCGTCAGCTCGTGCCCACTCCACGGCAGCGGCGACGCGCAGCTCAGCCTGCGCCTCGAGCCCATCGAGCACGTCTTCGGCGACGCCGGCCTCGGCGAGCGTCTCGCGCACCCGCCGCAGAGGATCGTGCTTGGCATGCTCCGCAATCTCCTCGCTGGTGCGGTAACTGAGGCCTGGATCGGCGACCGAATGGCCGCGAAAGCGGTAGGTGACGAGCTCCAGCACGGACGGGCTGCGATCGTCGCGGGCCGCGGCGGTGAGCGTGCTCGTGGCCTCGATCACGGCGGACAAGTCGTTGCCGTCGATCCGCTCGGACCGCATGCCGAAGGCGGCGGCGCGCTGGTGCAGATCGGTAACCGCGGAGGCGCGCTCGACGCTCGTCCCCATGCCGTACTCGTTGTTCATGACGAGGAAGACGACGGGGAGCCGCCAGACCGAGGCAAGGTTCAGCGACTCGTGCCAGGCGCCCATATTGACCGCTCCGTCACCGAGCTCGCAGAGCACGCATTGACGACGCTGTTGGCGAACCAGCGCCAGCGCCAGGCCGGTGGCGATCGGCAGCTGGCCAGCGACAATTCCCCAGCCGCCGAAGTAGCCGAGTCCGACGTCGAGCAGGTGCATCGAGCCGCCGCGGCCGTGGGCGCAACCGCCGGCCCGGCCGAACAGCTCGGCCATCACAGCCTCCGGGGGAACGCCACGCGCCAGCGCGAAGCCGTGACAGCGGTAGCCGGTGATCAACATGTCGTCGGGCTCAAGTGCGTAGGTGCTGCCAACGGTCGCGGCCTCCTGGCCAGAGGAGAGGTGGCAGTAGCCGCCAATCATCGCCGCCTTGTACTCCCGCTCCGAGGCGGTCTCGAAGCTGCGGATCAGCAGCATCTGCTCGTAGAGCCGGCTCAGCGTCTCACTCGCGATCTCCATCAGGACTCTCCCTCCTCGAAGTAATCGGGGTGCTGCTCGCGGATCACCGGGATCGCCGACAGGACCATGCGCAGGTGGTGGCGGAGCGCCACCTCAGCCTCATCGGGTGCGGCCCGGCGCAGCGCGTCGAGCACGATGTGGTGCTCGACGACCATCTCGGCGAGGTAGTCGGGCTGGGGCAAGCTGAGGCGGCGCACGCGACTGAGGTGGCCCTTTGCGCGCTGGGCGACCTCCCAGGCGAACCCGTGCCCGCTGAGCTCGCAGATCGCGGCGTGAAACTCGTCATCGAGGACGGCGAATCGCTCAAAGTCGGCGTGCGCAACTACCTCCTCCTGGCGGCGGACGAGCCCGTCGAGGGCGGCGATATCGGCCGTGTCGGCGCGAACGGCGGCCACGCGCACGGCGGCACACTCGAGCGCCTCGCGCACGAACTGGGCATCCTCGACGGCGGCGGTGCTGATGCGGGTAACGAAGGTCCCGAGCTGGGGAACGACCTGCACGAACCGCTCATCGCGAAGCCGGGCCACGGCCTCGCGGATCGGCGTACGGCTGACGGCGAGGCGCACACTCAACTCGTTCTCCGAGATCCGCTGACCTGGAGCAAGCTCGCCAGCGATGATCGCGTCCCGCAGCGTCTTGTAGACATGACGGCCCGCCGCGCCAGCGACAACCCGCTGGGAATGCCTGAGCCGCATGTCGGCCACCCCTGTATACTTACATACAAGGGTGCAGAATGGCAGCCCGCCGAGCATCATGCGCCACCGCCGGCTAACGGGCATGACCGGGACCACCTGGAGCAGCCTCAAGCGGCCCCTCGCGACGAGCCCGTACGGTGGGCGATAGCGAGGACGGCGGCCGCCCCGCAGCCTCCTTAGGCTGGCGCCTCCAGCGTCGCGGCTTGCCTCGTTAGCGCCCGCTTTCCCCAGTTCGCGCGCTCCGCGTAGTCGATGATGCGGGCGAAGTAGTCGCGGAGCGGCACCGGACCGATGCCGAGGGGTCCGAGTAGGGCCCGCGCGCGATCGTCATCGAGGGTGGCTTCGATACCGAAGTAGGGCAAGTAGACGCTCGCCTGATTGGGCGCTGAGGAGCCGTCGACGACGAGCCGCGGCGGCGGGCGGTCGAACTGTCGGCACGCCAGCTCGATCAGCTCGCGGTTGGTCAGAGCGCTCGAGCCGGCGACGAGGTGAACGGTGCCGCTTGCCCCGTCGAGCTCGAGCAAGGCGATCAACGCGCTCGCGACGTAGTCGATCGAGACGATGTCGGCGACGCCTTCGGGGTCGACCGGCACTTCGTCCATCAGCCCACGCGAGAACGCCCGCAACGGCCAGTAGATGACGTTGAAGACCGGTGTCCAGCCAGTCCGGCTATCGCCGACGACGATGCTCGGCCGGGCCACGACCAGCGGCAGATCACCGGCCAACGCGACGATTGCCTTCTCGCCGGCGAACTTCGACTGCTCGTAGGTGTTCCGGAAGCCCTGGCCGAGATCGAGGTCGGCCTCGCGGAAGTGCCCGCGGTAGCGCCCGGCCACGTAGGCGGTCGAGACGTGGATGTGGCGGCGCAGCCGCCCGCGGTCGGCCAGGGCACGCGCCAGCTCGAGCATCCGCAATGGCCCGACCGAGTTCGTCTCGCGGGCCGTCTCGAGCGGCAGGTCGAACGAGATCGAGGCCGCACAGTGCACGATGCTCGTCACGCGCGAGAGAACCTCGTCGCGCTCGGCAGCGCCGAGCGCGAGGCCGTCGACCGACACGTCGCCGCTCACGGCGTCGACTTTTGCTACGCCGGGCGGTGGATCGTCGTAGAGCTGGGCGTAGACGCCCCGCAGTCGCTTCTTCGCGGCTTCGCGCGTCGGGGCGCGCACGAGGCAGATCACCTCGATGTCGTCACGCTCGATCAGCCGAGCCAGGATCTCCATTCCGAGAAAGCCGGTCGCTCCGGTGAGCAGGACCGTCTCACTCACCTAACGGCGCCCCCATCGCGTGAAAGCCGCCGTCGACATGGACGATCTCGCCGGTGATCGCGCGCGCGAAGTCCGAGAGCAGGAAGCAGACCGCCGCAGCTACGGGCGAAGCGTCACGCGTGTCCCAGCCGAGCGGGGCACCAGCCCGCCAGAGGCCGGCCAACGTGTCGAACCCCGGGATGCCGCCAGCGGCGATCGTCTCGATCGGTCCCGCTGACACTAGGTTCACGCGGATGCCGCGCGGCCCGAGATCGCGCGCCAGGTAGCGCGACACGCTCTCGAGCGCAGCTTTGGCAACGCCCATCCAGTCGTAGACGGGCCAGGCGACGCTGGCGTCGAAGTCGAGGCCAACGACCGAGGCGCCGCCTTCGGCGGCCGCGAGCTGAGTGGAGAGCGACGCGGCCAGTGCCTTGAACGAGTAGGCGCTGGTCTCAAATGCCGTGATCGCACTCTGCGCAGGGGTGTCAAGGAAACCACCGCCGAGCGCATCGGCCGGCGCGAAGGCGATCGCGTGCAAGAGGCCGTCCAGCGAGCCCCAACGGCGCTCGATCTCCAGCGCCACGGCAGCGAGGTCATCCGGGTTGTTGACGTCGAGCTCGAGTACGTCGGGCGGGACCGGCAGCGCTTGCGCAGCTCGCTCCGTCAACCGCTTGGCGCGGCCGAACCCAGTTAGCGTGATCTCCGCGCCAAGCTCCTGGGCTTGGCGAGCTACCTCGAAGGCGATCGAGCCGCGCGTCAGGACGCCGGTGATCAACAGACGCTTGCCGTCGAGCATCAGTGCCGCTCCGATCTCACAGGGGGATGTTGCCCAGCGGGCGGCGGCGCGGCGGCACCGAGTCGAGCGCCAGGAAGGCCGCGGAGACCCGCTCGCGGGTCTCCGCGGGCTGGATCACGTCGTCCACGTAGCCCTCGGCGCTTGCCGCCCCGGGGTGCAGGTGCTCAGCCGCGTAGCTCGCCGCGAGCTCCACGCGGGCGCTTGCAGGATCATCGGCGGATGCGATCTCACGCCGGTTGATGATGTCAACCGCCTGCAGCGCGCCCATGACACCGAGCTGCGCGCTCGGCCAAGCGTAGACGAAGTCGGCGCCGAGCTCCTTGCTGTTCATCGCGATGAACGCACCGCCGAAGGCCTTACGCAGCAACACCGTGACGCGCGGGACGGTGCACTCCGCGAAAGCGTGCACGAGCTTCGCGCCGTGCCGGATGACGCCGAGCTTCTCCTGCTTGGTTCCGGGTAGGAAGCCGGGCGTGTCGACGAGCACGAGCAGCGGGATCCGGAACAGGTTGCAGGTCCGCACAAAGCGTGCCGCCTTCTGCGACGCATCGCTGTCGAGTACGCCGCCGAGGTAGCGCGGCTGGTTCGCGACGATCCCAACCGAGCGCCCCTCGAGGCGGCCGAACGCGCAGACGATGTTGCGCGCGTAGCGTGGCGAGATCTCGAGCAGACGGCCGCCGTCGAGCAACGCGCGGGCAACATCACGAACGTCGTAGACCTTGCGCTCCTCGGCCGGCACGACATGATCGGGCGCGACGGCCGGAGGATCCACAGCTGGCCACAGCGTCGGCGGCGCTTCGCTGTTCTGCGGTAGGAAATCGAGCAGGTCGCGTGCAAGCAGCGCCGCTTCGACGTCGGTCGGCGCGACGAGATGGCAGACCCCGTTGCGCTCATGCACCCGCGGGCCACCAAGCTCGAGCGCGGTGACGTCCTCGCCCGTCACGGCCGCGACGACGCCCGGGCCGGTCAGGAACATGCTTGCGCTCTCAGTCATGATCACGAAGTCGGTCAGCGCCGGCGCGTAGGAGCCGCCGCCCGCCGAGGCGCCGCAGATCACTGAGATCTGTGGCACGCGACCCGACAGCGCGACGTGATGGTTGAAGATCCGCCCGTAGCCGGAGAGCGCGGCCAGGCCCTCCTGCATCCGCGCGCCAGCCGACTCGACGAAGCCGATCACCGGCACCTGCGTCCGCTCGGCCAACGCCAGAACCGAGACGACGGTGTCCGCGTGGGCTTCACCAAGCGAGCCGCCGGCGAACGAGGCGTCCTGGGCGAAGCAGGCGACCGGGCGACCGTCGACGCGACCGGTGGCGCCAAGCACGCCGTCCCCCGGACGCGCCTTGTCGCCCATCCGCCGCGAGCGCACGTCGGTACGCAGCAGATGCAGTGAATCGGGATCGCAGAGAACCTCGAGCCGCTCGAGCGGCGAAAGCTTCGCCTCGGGACCGCGAACAGCAGGTGCCGTCGTCATGTCGCCTCCAGGCAGAGCACGGCGTTGTGACCACCGAAGCCGAACGAATTGGAAATCGCGATCGCCCGCTGGTCAGCTTCGAGGTCCAGCCGCCGCGCCGAGCCGGGGATGTAGTCGAGGTCGAGCTCGGGATCAGGCTCTTCGAGGCCGAGCGTCGCCGGCAGAAGGCGAGCCCGCAGCGCGAGGATCGTCGCGACGGCCTCGACAGCTCCGGCGGCGCCAAGCAGGTGCCCGATCGCCGACTTGGTCGAAGAGATCGGGATCGTCGTTGCGCGCTCGCCAAGGGCCGTCTTGAGGGCAGCTGTCTCGGCCCGATCGTTGATCGGAGTCGAGGTCCCGTGGGCGTTGACGTACACCAGCTCGTCGGACGTAATCCTGGCGTCCTCAAGCGCGCGCGTGATGGCAGCGGCCGCCCCTTCGCCGTTCGCCGGCGGAGCCGTGATGTGGAAGGCATCCGATGTCGCGCCGTAGCCGCGAGCGATCGCAAGGATTCGCGCGCCACGCGCCCGCGCCGCCTCGCCGTTCTCGAGCACGAGCACGCCGGCTCCCTCGCCCATCACGAAACCATCGCGCCGCGCGTCAAACGGCCGCGAGATGCCGCTTGGCGACAGCGCGTCGACGGCGGCGAACGCGGCGCGTGAGAGCGGCGTCAGCGCCGCCTCGGTACCGCCCGCGACGACCGCGATCGCATCGCCATACTGGATCGCGCGCATTGCCGAGCCGATCGCGTGCGTGCCGGCTGCGCACGCCGACACGACGCCGTAGCTTGGCCCCTTCAAACCGTGGCGCATGCTCACGGCGGCGGCGCCGGCGTTGCCCATCATCAGCGGAACGGCGAGCGGCGAGACAAGCTTCGGGCCCTGCTCGATCAGCGTACGGTCGTTGGCCTCGATTGTTCCGATGCCACCGATCCCCGTGCCGATGATCGCCCCAATGCGTGCGGCGTCGTAGGGCAGCTCAGCGTCCCAGCCGGCGTCGGCTAGGGCCTCGCCAACAGCAACGAGCACAAGCTGGGAGAAGCGATCCGCCCGGCGCGCTTCTTTGACCGAGAAGTGATCAGACGCTACGAACTCGTCGCAGCGTCCTTCCCCCTCCTCGATCCCACAGACGCCGGCCGCCCAGCGCTCGTGCAGCTTGGTGGCGCCAATTCCGAGCGGCGTGACGGCACCGACGCCGGTGATTACGACTTCGTTCACTTGGCCCGCTCGGCCACGATGTCGATCGCATCGCCAACGGTCTTGATCTCCGAGACGTCATTCGAGCTCAACTCGACGCCGAAGTTCTCCTCGATTATCTGCGACAGCTCGGCAAGGTCGAGCGAGTCGACATCGAGCGCATCAAGCTCCGCGTCGCGTGAGATCGCGTCACGGTCGGCGCCGAAGGTGACGAGCGAGTCGGTGATTACCTTCTCGATCTGATCGATGCTGGGCTCAGCCATCTGCGTCCTTTCATGGTGGTCAGGCGGAAAGCCCGCCGTCGACATACAGGGTTGTGGCGGTTATGTAACTGGCTCGCTCGGAGGCGAGGAAAGCGACGGCGTCGGCCACCTCCTCCGGACGACCAGCGCGCTGGGCGGGAATCCGCGCGCTGAGGTCCGGCGGAATGCCCTCCGTCATCTCGGTTTCGATCAGGCCGGGAGCGACGGCATTGATCGTAACCCCCCGCCTCGCGACCTCTACGGCAGCGGTCTTGGTGAACGCAATGACGGCGGCCTTCGAGGCGGCGTAGTTGGCCTGGCCTGCGTTGGCGCGGGGACCGATCACGGAGGCGATGTTGATCACGCGCCCAAAGCGCGCGCGGATCATCTCGCGCAGCACCGCACGCGTCAGGCGGTAGGTCGCTCCGAGATTCGTGTCGAGCACGCGCTGCCAATCCTCGTCGCTGAGCGACAGCGCAAGGCCGTCGGCGCGCAGCCCGGCATTGTTGACGACTACGGCGAGCGGGCCGAGCTGCTCCCTGACCGCGCCGAGCAGGCGATCTGGGACGGCTGGATCGGACACGTCGCCCTGTATCGCGACGGCGTGCCCGCCGGCGGCCGCGATCACCGCGACCGTCGCGGTCGCGCCCTCGACACTGCTGCGATAGTTGACGGCGACCGGCCAGCCGTCGGCGGCAAGTGCGATCGCGATCGCGGCGCCGATCCCTCGGGACGCGCCGGTCACGAGCGCACAGGACCCCGCCGGGCGCTGCTGGGGCTCACCGCCGGTCACTGTCCGCCCCACTCGACAACGCAAGCGCCCCAGGTGAAGCCGGCGCCTGCTGCCGCGAGCACGATTCGCTGGCCCGCGCGCAGGCGGCCGTCAGCGCGCGCCTGCGCCAGCGCCAGGGGGACGCTTGCCGCGGAGGTGTTACCGAGCTCGGCGATGCAGTCGAACAGTTTGACGGGGGGCACGCCAAGCCGTTCGGCGAGCGAGCGCAGGATCCGGCTGTTGGCTTGGTGGTAGATGAACAGGTCGATCTCGTCGAGCGCGACAGAGGCGCGCTCGCAGGCCGCGGCAGTTCCCTCGGCGAGCCGTCGAACGGCCTGTTTGAAGGTCTCGTGCCCGTCCATCGCGAGCAGCCCCGTATCGCGGTCGGCGACGATCAAATCGCGATGGCTGCCGTCACTGCCGAGCACGACGGGCCCGATCGCGCCCGCGGCGTACGCCGAGCAGACGACCGCCCCGGCGCCATCGCCGAACAGGGCAGCGGTGTTGCGGTCGTTCGGGTCGACGTGGCGCGACATGATCTCGGCGCCGATCACGAGAGCGTTGCTGGCGGCGCCGGCGATGAGCATCCCGCGCGCCGCCGCGAGCGCGGCGATAAAGCCGGTGCAGGCGCTGCCGATGTCGAATGCCCCGGCCTCGCCCGTCCCGAGCGTGTGCGCCACGACCGGCGCCGCGTTCGGCATCACCGAGTCCTGGCTGCAAGAGGCGACGAGCACGAGGTCGATCTGTGAGGCGTCGAGTCGGGCATCCCGCAGGGCTGCTGCGCCGGCCTGCGCCGCGAGCTCGGCGAGCTCTGCGCGGGGATCGGCGTAACGGCGCGATGAGATTCCGGTGCGCTTGACGATCCATTCCTCGGAGACACCGATCAGTGGCGTGATCGCGGCGTTTTCAACCACGCTGGGCGGCAGCGCGCCGCCAACCCCGACGATCCCAGGACTCGTCGTCAGCGGATCGACCGCTGAAATGGCCGCGCGCGTGGCTGGCGACGCCACCTATCCCCCGATGCTCGCGTGCACGTAGAGGATTACGCAGAACGCGGGCGAGCGATACCGCGCGCCAGCGCAATCAACCCCCGTCCGAGGGGTATCTACCACCCGTTTGGGGGGGTCTCCAAGAGTCAAGCGTGCCCCGCCGGGGCCTCGACCTCCTCGGCCTCCTCGGCTTGCTTGGTCTCGTGGTACTCCTGCTCGACGTTGACCGCCCAGATGTTGTCCTTTGTCTCGATGCCAGCCGCAATGTTCTCCACGGCGACCATCGCCGTCAGCATCGAGTGATCCTGGTTGTTGTAGCGATGCATGCCGTTGCGCCCAATCAGGAACAGGTCGGCGAAATGGTCGATGTAGCCGCGGACGATCTCGAACCGCTCATAGGTGCCGAAATAGGCGGGATACGCCTTGGGCACGTGGAGCACGGTGTGGTCGAGCACATCGTCGCGCTCGACCAAGCCGAGCGCGCAAAGCTCGTTGATCGCGAACTGCGCGAACTGCTCGTCGCCGAGGGACCACAGCTCGTCGCCTTCGTTGGCGAAGTACTCCATACCGACCCAGATCGTGTCGGGCTCAGCAACCAGATAGGGACTCCAGTTGTTGAAGATCTGGAGGCGCCCCACTTTGACGTCGGGCTCCTGCACGTAAATCCAGTTGTCGGTCATGCTGGCAAGGTCGCCGCGCCGGCGCAGCAGCACCCCGACGGTGATGAAGTCGCGGTACTCGAGGCCGGCGGCGACTGCGCGCACCAGCTCGGGGACGTCAGCGTCGAGTCCCGCGATGAGCTCGCGGATCGGCATCGTCGAGAAGAAGTAGTCGCCTTCCACACGTGACTCCTCACCGGCGCGGTCACGAACCGTGACAGCCGTGATCCGACGACCATCGGCATGGAACGCAGTGACGGCGGTGTTGAGGATGACCTGCCCGCCGCGCTCGACGATGCGCCTCGTCACCTCCTCCCAAAGCTGGCCCGGCCCGCGCTTGGGGTAGAGGAATCGCTCGATCAGGCTGGTCTCGATCTCGCGCTGGTAGATGTCTTTACCACCGCGGGCGCGAGGGAGCAGGCCACGCGCGGCGTGCACGAGGGCGCGCGAAACCGAGAGCCCCTTGATCCGCTGCGCACCCCAATCCGCCTTGATCTCCTTCGGCGGGACCCCCCAGACCTTCTCGGTGTAGTCCTCGAAGAACGTGGCGTACAGCTCTCGCCCGAAACGGTTGATCATGAAGTCCTCGAGCGAGACCTCGTCGCGAATCGGCCGCAGGCGCGCACGCAGGTAACTCGCGCCGATCCGCACCATGCGGGCCGGCCCGAGGTTCCGCACGGTGGTCGCGTTGAGGCTCACCGGGTAGTCGAACATCCGGCGCAGGTACATGATCCGTGAGCGCCTTTCGCGGATCAGCATTACGAGTTCAACGTCGTCAGGATCCGGTCCGCCGGCGTCGCTCGTTCCCAAGCCAGAAGTCCAGCCGTCGGCCCCGGCCGACGCGCCGAGGCGCTGCAGCGGCAGGATCGTGGCCCACCAGTCCATCACGCGGCTGCTCTTCGAGAAGAATCGGTGGCCCCCGATGTCGATCCGGTTGCCCTTGTAGCTAACGGTTTTCGC
>DATAJI010000030.1:0-6252 GCA_036262195.1 Solirubrobacteraceae bacterium | reverse complement strand
GCCCACGACCATCCAGCCGACCAGCCGCAGGTTGACCGTCCCGGCGCGCAAGTGCACACCAGCGCCGATCGGGCGCATCACGACGGCCGCCACCAGATCGCTCGAGATCGCCGTCGATGGCGTCACAGCGAACAACAGGATCAACATCGGCGTCATCAGCGCACCGCCGCCCGCCCCGGTCATCCCGACGAGCAGCCCAACGACAGCACTCCCGAGAACGATGTACGGATCAACCTGCATGAGGAGGGCGGGCCAGCGTTGCCCGGCAACGGGCCAACCTACCGACTCAGGCAAACTCCCGTCACGCGACTGATACTTGCGCCTTGCGGTCGCGTCCAGGGATGTAAATGACGGGGCTGCTTTGCTGGGTGGCTGTCGCGAAACCACGAAAGGAGCCGCGCCAGACCCAACCCGACTGGTCGCCCCTTCGCGCGACGAGCAGTTGCCTGTCGCACTAAGGTCTCGCTGGCATGGAGGAGTCCGAGCAGCGCGTCAGCCGGCTTGTCCCATTCGTCCGGGTCGTTGACGTCGAGCGCTCTGTCGCCTTCTACGGTCACCTCGGATTCCGCGTGCAGGATGTGGCCAAATACAAGGATCGCCTGTCCTGGGCATCGCTTCGAAGCGAGGACGCGGAGATCATGCTCGAAGGCACCCACGGTCCGAGCGATCCCGAACGGCAACGAGTCCAGTTCTACCTCTACTCACGCGACCTCGCGGCGCTGCGCGATCAGCTCCTCCGCGCTGGGATCGCGGCACCTGAGATCGAGGACGGCACCCCCGGCCCACGCGAACAGATGCGTGTCAGCGACCCCGACGGCTACGTCCTGATGATCGCTCAGATCGACGAGCCGACCACAAACGCGTAGAGCCGGGTTGCCTGAGCTGCGGCAACGCAGTCGCACTGCCACCAAAGCAGCCGCCAGGGCGCAGGCGGGTCGCGTTGTCGCGCAGCGCGTGAAAGCGGTCACGAGCGGCCTCGCCAGATCGGCGCGCGAGGCTCTCAGCGCCCAGCGTACTGCCTCTCAGACGCTCATCCGAGCGTCAGATTCGCGCTCTTCAGAGGCATGTCTCTCGCCAGATTGCAACCATATTGCAACCACGAAAACGCCGAAAATCATTGATTTGCAGGGATTTCTTCGAAGCGGGATACGGGAATCGAACCCGTCTCTCGAGCTTGGGAAGCTCGCGTTCTACCGATGAACTAATCCCGCAGGCTCCGGGTGGATCCTAGACGTCTAGGCTTGCGGGAGTGAAGCGCAGGCTCGGCCCGATCGTCACCGTTGTCGTTGGGGCGGCGCTCGTCGCGATGCTCGTCTACGGACTCACGAAGCAGGGCACCAGTCGCGCGCTCGACGCTGCACTCGCGGCAGGGCGTCACCCGCCGGCGCCGAACGCCTCGAAGACCCTGCCCGTGCTCGACGACGTCGGTGCGCGGTCCGCCGCGCTGACGCACTGGCGGGGCGGCGTGGTCGTGGTCAACTTCTGGGCCTCCTGGTGCACCACCTGCAACGCCGAGGCGGGCCTGCTCGAGCGTGCGCAGCGGCTGCTCGTCGATCGCCACGAAGGGACGATCGTCGGCATCACCTATAAGGACATCAGCGGCAAATCGCTTGGGGCAATCAAGCAGTTCGGCTTCACGTTCCCGAACCTGCGCGACATCGATGGCTCCTACGCCGAGAGCTATGGGACGGCGCAGCTGCCGGAAACGTTCGTGCTCAACCGCCAGCTCCGGGTCGTCGCGATCTCACGCGGCGAGATCACGAAGCTGTCCTGGCTGACCGCGGCGATCCAACAGGCTGCGTACACGTGAGACGCGCCGGTCTGCTCGCACTTCTGCTGATCGCCGCGCTGGCTACCAACGGCGCCGCCGCCGTCAAGCAGCGGACCTCGATGCAGGCGGTCCTCCCCTACGTGATGTGCGTGACATGCCAGATTCCGCTGAGCAACGCCCAGTCGGCCCAGGCCGACGACGAGCGCGCGTTCATCCAGCAGTTGATCGACCGCGGCGACACGTTCGCGCAGGTCAAGCGTGCGCTGGTCGCGCAGTACGGCAACGCCGTGTTGGCGTTGCCGCCAGCCCAGGGCTTCGACCTGACCGTGTATGTCGTGCCCGTGGTCGTCGTCTTGGCGCTGCTGGCCGCGCTCGTTGTACTGCTACCGCGCTGGCGGCGCAACCGCCCGCCGCCCGGAGGTGGCGGCGGCAAGGGACCTGGCGCACTCAGCAATGAGGACGCGGCGCGCCTCGACGCCGATCTCGCGCGCTACGACTGATCCTCACATCGTCTCCGGCGCGCTGACGCCAAGCAGGCTGAGCGCCGTCGCGATCGTCTGCTGCGCCGCGCGTGCAATCGCGATCCGCAGCGACTCGGTCTCGTAGGGCTCTGCCCCGACGACGCGGCAATCGCGGTAGAACGCCGTGAACTCCTGCGCGATCTCGAGCGCGCTAGCGGTGACGCGGTGCGCCGCCCGTCGCTCCACGGCCTCGGCGAGGTCAGCCGGAAAAGCGAGCAGGCGCTTGAGCAGCGTCCGCTCCGAGGGATGCAGCGGCTCGACCGCGACGGGCGCCTCCAGCGCCCCCTCGACGCGGGCCTGCTCGAGCTTCGCGAGCATCGACGCGATGCGCGCGTGCGCGTACTGCACGTAGTAGACCGGGTTGTCGGCGCTCTGACGCGTCGCGAGCTCGACATCCAGCTCGACCGTTGTGTCGTGCGAGCGAGCCAGCAGGAACCAGCGTGCGGCGTCTACGCCGACGCGATCAACCAGCTCGTCGAGCGTCACGTACTCGCCTTCGCGTTTTGACATCGCAGTCCGCGCGCCGCCACCGCCGACGAGGTGAACGAACTGGAAAGCGATCAGCTCGACCGCTTCGCGGTTGCCGCCGAGCGACTCCCATGCGGCTTTCATCCGCGGCTCGTAGCCGTGGTGGTCCGAACCCCAGACGTAGACCAGGCGGTCGAAGCCCCGCGAGCGTTTGTTGTCGAGGTAGGCGATGTCCGAGCAGAAGTAGGTCGGCTGCCCGTCCGAGCGAATCAACACGCGATCGCGGTCGTCGCCGCGGGCGGTCGTTCGAAGCCACAGCGCGCCTTCCTGGGTGAACGTTTCCCCGAGCTCGGCGAGCCGTGCGAGCGCCGCCTCGACAGCGCCGCTTGCGTGGAGCGAACGCTCGGAGAACCAGACGTCGAAGTTGACCCCGAAGCGCTCGAGCGAGACACGGATCTGCGCCAGGCACGCAGCCAGAGCCTCCCTTGACAGCTCATCGATGTCGAGCGTGCGGGCCCGCTCGGGCGGCACGAGAGTGGCAACGTAGTCGCCGTGGTAGCCGTCCTCAGGAACCGGCTCGCCAAGCGCCAGCGCCCGTACCGACTCGCCGAGCTTGAGGACCTGACTGCCGTAATCGTTGACGTAGAACTCGCGCGTCACCTCGTAACCGCGAAAGCTGAGCAGCCGAGCGAGCGCGTCGCCGTAGGCTGCGCCGCGAGCGTGCCCGATGTGGACCGGGCCGGTCGG
Source organism: Solirubrobacteraceae bacterium (assembly GCA_036262195.1). Taxonomy (GTDB): domain Bacteria; phylum Actinomycetota; class Thermoleophilia; order Solirubrobacterales; family Solirubrobacteraceae; genus Palsa-513. The sequence continues at coordinate 2,745 of DATAJI010000030.1, read as the reverse complement.
GTTGGCGGAGACGAACTCGAGGTTGATCGGTTCGCCAGCGCCGGTCCCGACCGCGCCGAACCGCTCGCCGGCCGCGATGACTCCGTGCAGCGCGTCGGTCAGCCACTGATCGCTGACGAATAGGTTGAGGAAGCCTGGTCCCGCCACGTCGGTCCGGTCAAGGGCGTCGCCGAGCCGTGCTTCCAGCGCGGCTCCCAGGCGAACAGCGACTTCACGCGGCGATGACTCGAGCCGTGGCGCCAACAGCAGCGCGGCGTTCGTCGAGTAGTCCCCCAGCTCCGGGCGCGGCGGGCGTTCGAGCTTTACCGCGGCCGCGAGCGTGCCGTCACCACCGACGAGCAAGGCCGCGCATTCGCGCACTGCCTCATGCAGATGCTCGACGGGTCCCATCCATCGCCACCCTACCGGCGGCTCTCAGTAGTGGTAGGGCTCGCCGGCGATGATCTTGTGCGCGCGGAAGAGCTGCTCGAGCAACACGACCCGCGCGAGCTGGTGCGCCAGCGTCATCGGCCCGAGCGAGAGGCGATGGTCGGCGCGATTGAACTCGCCCGCGCCCGAATCGGGGAGCCCGCGAGCCCCGCCGATCACGAACGCCAGGTCGCGACCCGACATCCGCCGCTGCTCGAGGAAGCCGGCGAACGCCTCACTCGTGTACGCGGCGCCGTCGCTCGACAACAACGACACATAGTCGCGCTCGCCGAGCCGCGCGCCAACCCGTTCACCGTCGCGCAGCTCGATCTGCTCGAGCCGCACGTAGCGACCGAGCAGCTTTGCGTAATGGGCGACGTCGTCGGCGTAGGGCGCCCGCAGACGCCCAACCGAGATCACGAGCAGACGCACGCCTTGCGATACTAGGCGTGTGAGCACCGAGCAGCCAGGCGGCGAGCGTCAGATCAACATCCACCTCTCACCGGAGGTGATGGCCGGCCACTACGCCAACTTCGCGAACATCAGCCATTCCGACTATGAGTTCACGATCACGTTCGCGCGCGTCGACCACGAGGTCGAGTCCGGCGAGATACCCGGCGTCGTGGTGTCGCGGATCAACCTCTCGCCACGCTTCGCGCGGGAGCTGATCACTGCGCTTGAGGACAACTACTCCCGCTGGACCGCGCGCGAGGGGATCAAGAACCTGCCCGAGTTCAAGGGCGACGCCGGCGACGACGACGACGAGTAGCGCTCAGCGCGGCTGCGTCGCGGCGCCGTAAGCGACCGCGGCGCCGATCCGCTCGACGGCCGGAGGATGGGTCGCCAGCATCAGCGATAGCCAACGTGGCGGGTCGGGATCGGCGAGATTGGACCGGGTGACCTGCTGCTCGAACGCGATGAACGCATCGGCGTCGCCGGTCAGCCCGAGCGCGAAGCTGTCGGCGCGCCGCTCCACCGCCCGCGAGAGCTGGTTTGCGAACGGCCCGACAAACGTCGCGACGAGCGCGCCGGCCAGCGCCAGCGCGGGTAGCGTGGTCGGCTCGGAACGGCCGACCCCGGCATCGATCCGCTCGGCCAGTCGAGCGACGGCACGAGCGGCCGGCAAGGCGACGATCGCGCCGAACAGCAGGCCGCGTCTGACGTCGCTGTGGCGAACATGCGCAAGCTCATGGGCAACGACGAGACTCCTCTGTGCGGCGCTGCAGCTCGACAGCAGCGTGTCGAAGAGGACGATCCGGCGCGTGGCGCCGATTCCGCCGACGTAGGCGTTGACCTGCGAGGTGCGCCGGCTCGCATCGACGCTGAACACCTCGCTGACGACTACTCCGGCGCGATCGGCAACCTCGAGCACGGAGCTGCGCAGCTCTCCCTGCGGCAGCGGCGTGAAGTCGTTGAAGATCGGATCGAGCAGGATCGGCGCGGCAAACGTCGCGACTGTCATCACAGCGGTAGAGCCGGCGGCGGCGGCAAGCCACCAGCGCTCGCCCGCGCGGATCATCGTCAGGCGGAGTGCGGCTGCGCCGCCGCCCGTGAAGGCGGCGCCAAGCGCGGCGCTCCGCAGTACGTCTAGCCCCCAGCCGCGCCAGGACTGGGTCGCGATGCCCGCTGTGAGCGCGCGCTCGCGGGCTAGGGCACCGAGCGGCAGGCCGGTGATTGTCAGCGCGAGCGAGAGGGTGGCGCCGTCGGCGGCCGCGATCGCGGCTGAGCGTCGCTGTAGTGCGGTTCCGGCTCGCAGTCGCGCTAGCAGCGCCAGCGTGGCCGCTGCGACGGCGGCGTTTGCCACGTGCAGCGCGCGCTGCGGGCGCTCGTAGCGTCGCGCCCGCTCGATGTCGGCATCGTCGAAGTAGTCGCTGGCGGCAACGGCCGCCGCCCTGACAACCCCGCTACGCGGGCGCAGCGCGAACGATCCGGCTGCGGCTACAACGGTCGTCGCCGCAAGTCCCGCCAGCCAGTCGCGATTCGCGTGCCGCGGCGCCATCCAAGCACACTAATGCAGCGCCCGAGCGACCTCGTGATGCTTCGTGGCGGCGCACAGCCGCACGGGCTGCAAGACTGCGGGGGCGTGCGCCGGCGACAAAGGCCCGGTGCGCCGGGCTCGATGAGGGTCGCAATCATCTCTGACATTCACGCAAATAGGCACGCGCTAGACGCCGTGCTCGGCAATATCGCGGGCAGCTCCGTTGATGAGATCTGGTGTCTCGGCGATCTCGTCGGCTACGGCGCAGAGCCCGACGCCTGCGTCGAGCTCGCGCGCGATCAAGCCGTGATCTGCCTCGCTGGGAATTACGATCTCGCGGTCGCCGGCGAGGCTCAGCT
>DATAJI010000029.1:0-4570 GCA_036262195.1 Solirubrobacteraceae bacterium | reverse complement strand
CTGCCGAGGACGTCGGTTATCGCTAGGGCGCAGGCCACCTTGATGCCGCGGAGCCTGCCGACGCTGAAGAGCGCGGCCGCCTCCATCTCGACGGCGAGCGCGCCGGCTTCCCGCCACCCTTCGAAGCGTGGCTTGCCGACTTCGTAGAAGAGGTCGCTGGAGACGATCGGGCCGCATCGAACGTCGGGCGCGGCGCCCTGCAGCGTCGCGAGCAGGCCGGGGTCCGCCGGGACTCGCTCTGCGGCCCCTAGCGCCAGACTGGTTCCGTCGGCTGCGATCGCTTCGCTGGCGATGAGGAGCTCGCCGAGCTTCAGCGAGGGGTCGAGACCACCGGCGGTTCCGACCCGGACCGCGCGCGTCGCGCCGAGGGCGATCAGCTCCTCGAGCACGATCGCTGCCGAGGGCCCGCCCATGCCGGTCGACTGGATCGTCAGCGCATCGCCGTCCGGCGCGGTGCCGGTGTAGCCCCAGAGGCCGCGGTTGTGGTTGAACATCAGCGGCTGCTTGAGCAACGCCTGCGCGAGCGCCAGCGCGCGCCCGGGGTCGCCGGGCAGCAGCACCCGCTCGGCAAGCGGCGCCGTGGGGTGTATGTGAATCGCGCGCGGGTCATCGCTCACGGCGCCCATTAGAGCGCACCGGGCGGTTTGACAGCGGGGCGTGCGCAGAGTAGAGAGGAGCGGTGAGCGAGCTCGTCGAAAGCATCCTCGAGCGGGTCCGGGCGAGCGGCCTTCTCGTTCAGGACGCCCGCTATCTCGCGCTCGTGTCAGGCGGTCGTGACTCGGTCTGCCTGTTGGACGTCCTCGTGCAGATCTGCGGAGCCGGTGCCGTGAGCGTGCTGCACGTCAACTACGGCTTGCGCGGCGTGGACTCGGATGCGGACGAGCGACACGTGGCGATGATCTGCTCGCGTGTCGAGATCGCGCTTCACGTCCGCCGCGCGCCAGCGCCACCGGACAGCGGAAACCTCCAGGCCTGGGCCCGCGACGTTCGCTACGGCGAGGCGCGCCTCCTCGCGCGCGCGAGCGAAGCCAATGTCGCAACCGGTCACACCGCATCCGACCAGGCCGAGACCGTCCTCTATCGGCTTGCCGCTTCGCCCGGCCGCCGCGCGCTGCTCGGGATGGCGCCTCGCGACGGCCTGCTGATCCGCCCTCTTCTCGGCTTGACGCGCGAGGAGACTGCGGCCTACTGCCGGGCTCGCGGACTCGACTGGCGGGAGGACGCGACCAACGCCGACGAGCGCTTTGCCCGCGTCCGTGTCCGCCGCGGCCTGCTCGAGGAGTTGCGGCGCGTGCACCCTGCGGCCGAGGCCAACCTGAACCGCAGCGTCGAGTTGCTGCGCGAGGAAGCGGCGGTTCTCGATCGCCTTGTCGCCAGGGCGCTCGCCGGCCGCTCAAAGATCGCGCTGGCTGAGCTGACCGAGCTCGAGCCGGCGCTCGCACGCCTCGTCGTCGTCCGCCTCGCCGAGGATGCCGGCGGAGCTCTCGTGCCCGGAGTCGGCGCCCGCGTCTCAGAGCTCCTGGCGCTCGCTCCGGGGGGCGGCAGCGGCCAGCTCGATGTAGGCGGCGGTGTGCGCGCGATCGTCGAGTACGGCGTGCTGCGCTTCGAGCCGGTTGCGCGTGCCCGCGACGGTCCGTCGGCGGTGAACGGCCGCGATGTCGCGCTCGCCGTGCCGGGAAGGGTTTGTTTCGGTGACTGGACGGTTGAGTCGGAGCTGAGAGCGCTTCCCGGAAAGCAGGCGCTCGACTGCCGCGTCGCCGACGGCAGTGTCGGTGTGCTCGACGCGGATCAGCTCGATCTGTCCGCCCTAAGCGTCCGCGAGTGGCGGCCCGGCGATCGCATGCGCCCGGTAGGCCTGATCGGCTCGAAGACGGTCGCCGACCTCTTTGGCGACCGGCGCCTCCCGCGCGCCGAGCGCTCCGGGATGCCTGTGATCGCCTGCGCCGACGAGGTCGTCTGGGTTCCGGGCGTCGCCACGGCGTCACGCGCCCGCCTACGCTCGGAGACGACCCGCGTAGCGCTTCTGACGGCTCGCCGTGCCTAGCCCTCACTACACTGGGCGCCTGTGCCCTCAGGGTATCCCGATGGATGAGCCGCCCGCTCAAGGCAGCCAGCTCGGCGATGTTCTGGTCAGCGCCGACGATCTTCAGCAGCGGGTTCGCGAGCTCGGCGCCGATATCTCGCGCGACTACGCGGGGCGCGACCTACTACTGGTCTGCGTCCTCAAGGGCGCCGTGCTGTTCCTCAGCGACCTCATGCGTGCGATCGAAGTCCCCTGCGAGGTCGACTTCATGGCCGTCGCCTCCTACGGCTCGGCGACCGACTCCTCCGGCGTCGTGCGGATCCTCAAGGACCTCGACGCGCCGATCGCCGGGCGCGAGGTGCTCATCGTCGAGGACATCGTCGACTCCGGGCTGACCCTTCACTACCTGCTCCGCAGCCTTGGCGCGCGCGACCCCGCCAGCCTCGAGGTTTGTGCGCTTTTGACCAAGCCTGGTCGGCGCAAGGTCGACCTGCCGACGCGCTACGTCGGCTTCGAAATCGCTAATCGGTTTGCCGTCGGCTATGGCCTCGATCACGCCGAGCGCTACCGGAACCTCCCGTTCGTAGCCGCCCTGGCCGATAACTGAGGCTGCTGAGCGCGCCAGGCGCCCGGTACGCCAGGGTTGCCATGGTACCCTTGAGGGCCTTGCCGACTAAGCCTCTGATCCTTCTGCCGAGCGCACGGGAGCCACGATGAACCGCGTTTTCAAAGGCGCCTTCTTCCCGATCGTGATCGTCATCGTGCTGGCGTTCTTCGTCTCACGACTGATCCCGTCGGGCGCGAGCACCCCGCCGCCGTCCTACCAGCAGCTGACGACGCAGTACCTCCCGAACGGCGACGTCAAGAACATCACGGTCAAGCCGTCGTCCAACGACATTGCCTTCACGCTCAACAACGGCAAGAGCTACTCGGTCGGCTTCGTTGGCTCGGACCAGGTCAACTCGATCATCTCGACGATCAACAACGACCACCTCAATACGAAGTACACAATCGACGCGACCAGCACCAGCGAGTGGCCCTCGCTGCTGATCTCGATCCTCCCGTTCATCATCTTCTTCGGGCTCTGGTTCCTCGTGATGAACAACCTCCAGGGCGGCGGCACGAAGGTGATGTCTTTCGGCAAGTCGCGCGCCAAGCGGCTGTCGGCTGACTCGCCGAAAATCACTTTCCGTGACGTCGCCGGGGTCGACGAGGCCGTCGAAGAGCTCTACGAGATCAAGGACTTCCTCGAGAACCCAAAGAAGTTCCAGGCGCTCGGCGCCCGAATACCGACCGGCGTGCTGCTCTACGGGCCGCCGGGCACCGGCAAGACCCTGCTCGCGCGTGCCGTTGCGGGCGAGGCCGGTGTGCCCTTCTTTTCGATCTCCGGCTCGGACTTCGTTGAGATGTTCGTCGGAGTTGGCGCTTCGCGCGTCCGCGACCTTTTCGAGCAGGCCAAGCAGAACAGCCCCTGCATCATCTTCATGGACGAGATCGACGCGGTCGGCCGCCATCGTGGCGCCGGCCTTGGCGGCGGCCACGACGAGCGCGAGCAGACTCTCAACCAGCTACTGGTCGAGATGGACGGCTTCGAGGCCAAGGACAACATCATCATGATCGCGGCGACCAACCGCCCCGACATCCTCGACCCGGCGCTGCTGCGTCCCGGGCGCTTCGACCGTCAGATCGCGGTCGACCGCCCCGACCGCAAGGGCCGCGCAAAGATCCTCGAGGTCCACACGCGCGGCAAGCCGCTCGCCAAGTCGATCGACATCGACGCCCTGGCGGGCCAGACGCCGGGCTTCACAGGTGCTGACCTTTCCAACCTGATCAATGAGGCAGCGCTGTTCGCTGCGCGCGGCGGCAAGCGCGAGATCACACAGGTCGAGCTCGAGGAGGGGATCCTGCGCGTCGTCGCCGGTCCCGAGAAGAAGACGCGTGTGATGAGCGAGCGCGAGCGCGCGATCACCGCCTACCACGAGATGGGCCACGCGATCGTTGGCCACTACCTCGAGTTCGCGGACCCGGTCCACAAGATCTCGGTGGTGTCGCGTGGGCGTGCGCTCGGCTACACGATCTCGATGCCGACCGAGGACCGCTTCCTCACCACCCGCCAGGAGCTGCTCGACACGATGGCGATGACGCTCGGCGGCCGCGCGGCCGAGGAGGTCGTCTTCGGCGAGATCACGACCGGCGCCTCGAACGACCTCGAGAAGGTCACCGCGACCGCCAAGCAGATGGTGATGCGCTTCGGCATGAGTGAGAAGCTCGGCCCGCGCGTCTTTGGCCACGACCACGGCCAGCCGTTCCTCGGCCGTGAGTTCTCCACCGAGCCTGACTACTCCGATGAGATCGCGCTCCAGATCGACGACGAGGTGCGACGCATCATCGAAGGGGCCCACACGCGTGCGACGAAGCTTCTCATCGACCACCGCGAGCGCCTCGACACGATCTCCGAGATCCTGCTGCGCCGGGAGACGATCGAGAAGGAGCAGTTCGAGGCGCTGCTGTCCGGCGCCAACGAGGCCGAGGCGTTCGGGCCAGACG
>DATAJI010000028.1:0-1817 GCA_036262195.1 Solirubrobacteraceae bacterium | reverse complement strand
GCTTGATCGTCTTGTCTGCGCTTCCAGAAGCCACGATGCGGCCGTCCGGAGAAAAAGCAACCGCTCCCACCGCTCCCGCGTGCGCCGCGAGGCTCTTTAGCTCGCTGCCGTCGGCAAGACTCCAGAGCTTAATCTCACGATTGACCGTTCCCGCGGCCAGTAATCGGCCGTCCGGGGAGACCGCCAGGGAGCAGCTGCCGCCCGCGGGTTTACCGACCTCGAATCTGTGCAGCAGGGCGCCCGTGTTGCTGTCCCAGATTTTGATGGTGCCATCTCCCCCGCGGGATGCGATCTGGCCGCCGCTCGGCGTGAAGACGGCGGCCGTGACCGCGCCATCGTGCGCGCTGATCGAGCGCTGCCATTCTTTTCCGTCGGCCAACAGCCATACTCGCACCACGCCGTCCACGCTCCCCGATACCAGCGATCGCCCATCAGCGGAGAATGCCACGGATTTTACGAAGCGAGCGTGCCCCTCTAAGGTCCGCGAGGTCCGGCCACTCGCCACGTCCCACAGCAGCACCGCGTCAGCCTCGCCCGCTGAGGCGAGTACGCGGCCGTCCGGCGAGAACGCCAGGGTGTCTACGGTCCTCGCCTCTCCCGCAAGTGCGGGTAGCTCGCGGCCGCTCGCGGCTTCCCATCGATTGATGCGGTGATCGGAGCCGCCAGAAGCCGCTACGGCATTGCCGTCGCTCGCACAGGCAACGGTGGACACGTTACTTGCGTGGCCGGTCAGTGTGCGCATCTCGCGACCGGCCGCGACGTCCCACAACCTGACCGTTCCGTCCCAGCTGCCCGATGCCAGCATCGAAGTGGCGGCGCAAAAGGCGAGGGAAGTCACGCCGTCCGTGTGTCCACTGAGCGTGCGCAGCTCCCGACCCGTGCCGGCGTCCCAGAGCTTGATCGTCTTGTCGGCGCTGGCCGAGGCAAGCGTGTGGCCGTCGGGTGAAAAGGCGAGCGCCGTGACACTACCGTGATGCGTGTTCAGCGTGCGCACCTCGGCGCCGCTGCCCGCGTCCCAGAGCTTGATCGTGTGATCGTCGCTGCCCGAGGCGACAGTGCGTCCGTCGGGGGAAAACACCACGGCATTGACTTGGCGCGTGTGTCCTTTGAGTACCCGCAACTCGCGGCCGGTGCCCAGCTCCCAAAGCACCACCGCGCCGTCTCTGCCTGCTGTGGCGAGTGTCTTGTCATCGGGCGAGAAGGCGGCGGATTCAAGCTCGTCGCTGCGTTTGAGTGTTCGGAGTTCGCGCTGCGCGCTGACATCCCAGAGTTTTGCAGCGCCGTCCTTGCCGACTGACGCGAGTATGCGGCCGTCGGAAGAAAACGTGACCGCATTGACGGTATTCGAATGCCCGAGCTGCGGAAATACTTCCGGCGCGGTACCGGGGGCCACGCCGGCCGGCTGCGAGCAACACGCCAGGCTGCCGGCAAGCACGATTGAGCAGTAGCGCCAAAGGTTGGCGCAGTAGCGCTCGAGGTTATTTCCCTTGTGGCTCACGTACCGGAAACTCTTATTTTTGTCTTGCGCGGATTATAGCGGGCCACCATCGCTTTGTGTCTTTGTGGCTGCCGGAAGTGATAGCCGTGATAAATTTATGATTCAATAGCTTATGTCTAAAACTTGAGCGCCGGTCGAATGCAAGATCCAGTGCCGCCCGCAGGCTGCAAACGATCTTGACGCAGGCTCGAGTCCCACTCGCCGCCTCGTGAGTGGACCACGATAATGCCGGAATATTCGTGCTTCCGGGCATTGAAAAATTGGAAATAGTCCCGCGTAACGCCGCGGTTAGTCGCGTCACTTCCACACGGTGTACGAG
>DATAJI010000027.1:0-4424 GCA_036262195.1 Solirubrobacteraceae bacterium | reverse complement strand
CCTCCGGGACGACGCCGCCGAAGCGCGCGTGCGCCTCCTGCGAGGAGATCACGTTGGCGGCGATCACGCCGTCGTCGCCGATCAGCGCAGCGCAGGTGTCATCGCAGCTCGTCTCGAGGGCGAGGATCATCGCCGGTAGTTGACGATCGGATCGGCGGCGGGCACGTCGTCGAGGCGCCCCTGAAGCGTCGCCGGAGTGCGCCACATGATCAGCGCGTCCTCACCGTTGTCCTGGTAGTAGCGCCGGCGCCTACCGGCGATACGAAAGCCGTCCCGGGTATAGAGGCCGATCGCCTCCCGGTTGGACTCACGAACCTCGAGCGTGAAGCGCGCCGGGGAGCCCGCGGCGCGGCTGTAGAGCTCGGCGAGGAGCATCGAGGCGATGCCCTGGCGGCGCTTATCGGGATCGACAGCGACGTTCATGACGTGCCAGTCGAGGTCGTGACGGGCGCAGATCACGTAGCCGCAAAGCTCGCCGTCACGAACGGCCGCGAGGCAGAGGCCCGTCGGCTTGGAGACCTCGAGAACGAACATCGCCAGTGACCAAGGCGTCGGGAAGGCGCGCCGCTCGATCGCGATCACCGCCGGCATGTCGCTGTAGACGAGCGGTCGGATCTCGGTGCTCGGTGCCTCGTTCATCGCTTGGCCTCGAGGTTCCGCTCGGCGTCGGGGCGACGCAGGTAGAGCGGCGTCGCGGGCGTGCCAAGGCTCGCTGCCGCGAGACGGCAGATCGCGCCACCGTGGAGCTGGTGGAGGGGCGAGTCCTCGGCCGGCACTTCAATGCCGATGTGCGAGAGCAAATCCCGCTGGGCGAGCGCGCCGTCACCGATTGCGAGCGCCCCTCGCCGCCCGACGCCGCCGAGGGCTCTCGCTAGCTCGGGAGGGCTGATCACGCACGGCGAAAGCACCTCCACATCATCCAGGTAGGCACCGACGAACAGCTCGCCGCGTCGCGCGTCAAGGACCGCGATCGCGGTCACCTCACGGACGGGCTCGGCGAGCGCGCGCAGGGTAGGGACGCCGACGAGCTGGGCGTCGTGCGCGAGCGCGAGGCCGTGGGCGGTCGCCAGGCCGATCCGAAGGCCGGTGTACCCGCCCGGCCCGACGCCGACCGCGATCACCTGGAGCTCCGTCCACGCGAGCCGCGCGGCGACGAGCAGCTCGCAGGACTGGACGAGCAAGCGCTCGGCGTGATGGCCGCGCTCGCCCGGCGCCGGCGCGTCACGGGCCTCGAACTGCTCGCCCAGGTCGCTCAGCAGGCCGACGGCGGTCACCGGCGTCGCCGTGTCAAAGCCAAGGACGTTCACGCGCTTGGGTGCCCGCCGCGCACCTCGATCGTCCGGTGCTCAAAGCCAGCGTGACGGAGCTCGACTCGGAGCCGTGGTGCGCCCAATTCAGCCCCGCCGCGCTCGGCCCATTCGACAAAGCAAATACGGCCCGCTCCCAGGTAGCCGGCGAGCAGATCGGGGTCCTCGGTGTCGAGGCTCGCGAGGCGGTAGAGGTCGATGTGCGTCACGGTGAGCTCCGGGCCGGCCGGGTAGCGGTGTCCGAGCGCGAAGGTCGGACTCGTCACCGCCGTCTCGCAGCCGAGCGCGCGGGCGGCGCCGCGCACGAGAGTCGTCTTGCCGGCCCCGAGCTCGCCGGTCAGGAACACGACGTCGCCGTCGTGCAGCTCGCGCGCGAGGGCAGCCCCGACGGCCTCGGTCGCCTCCGCGCTGTCGGTCTCGAACAGGCGCGGCTGAGCGCTCAGAACAACCCCAGCTGACTGGCCGGCGAGGTGTCTTGGAGCGGCTCCGGCGCTGGTTCCGGGAGGGGATCGGGCGCCGGCGCGGGGCGCTCGGGCGCGGCGAGGGCGAGCAGCGCGGGCAGGCGGACGAAGTCGGCGCGCAAGGTATCGAGCGTGCTCGGCGTGTAGAGCGCCGCGGCCGGGTGGAACAGCGGGTAGAGCCGCGTCGTGTGCTCGCCGATCGTGCGGACCTCGGGCTCGCCGTGCACGCGCGTGATGCCGGTCGGCTCGCCGCGCAGGAGCTTCGTCGCGAAGTTGCCGAGCGTGCAGATGACGCGCGGCTGGATCAACTCGATCTGGCGCGCCAGGTACGGGCGGCAGTTCTCGATCTCGAGCGGCTGGGGATCGCGGTTCCCGGGCGGGCGACATTTGAGGACATTGGCGATGAACACCTCCGCCCGGCTGAGGCCGATCTCGCCGAGCAACCGCTCGAGCAGCTTGCCCGCGGCACCGACGAATGGCAGCCCCTGGAGGTCCTCGTTGGCGCCGGGCGCTTCGCCGACGAACATCAGCTCGGCGTCGGCATTGCCGGCGCCGAAGACGACGGAGGTGCGCGTCGCCGCGAGCTCGCCGCAGCGCGTGCACTGGCGCGCCGCCATCAGCAGCTCTTTCAGCTCTTCGCGCCGCGCGGTCGCGCTCACGTCGAGCGATGGTATTAGCGTGGGGCCCCGGCGCGCAGTCGAGCCACCAGCTAGGCTTTGGAGTGGCCGAGATCGCGCAAGCGACGCGGACCGAGTTGCGTCATCCCGAACCTCAAGTCGCGACCGGTATCCCAAGCGGGGACTGGACCGAGCCGAATGCACACCATCCGCACAATCGCCGAGTTACGCCGGTTGCTGATACGTGCGCGCGCCGGCGGTGATCGCGTCGTCGGCCTGGTACCGACGATGGGCGCGCTGCACGAGGGCCATCTCTCGCTGCTGGCGAGCGCGCGGGAGCAGTGCGACGTGGTCGTCATGTCGCTGTTCGTGAACCCGACACAGTTCGCCGCCGGCGAGGATCTCGACTCCTATCCGCGCGATGAGACGGCCGATGCGGAGCTGGCGCGCGGCGCGGGAGTCGACCTGTTGTTCGCGCCATCGGTCGAGGAGATCTATCCGCGGGGCTTCGCGACGAGCGTAGTCGTGCGTGGTGTCAGTGAGACGCTCGAGGGAGCGGGCCGCGGGCCCGGGCACTTCGAGGGCGTGGCGACGGTGGTGACGAAGCTGCTCAACATCGTCGCGCCCGACATCGCCTATTTCGGCCAGAAAGACGCCCAGCAGGCGGTCGTGGTCAAACGCCTCGTCGCGGACCTCGATATGCCGGTGCGGATCGCCGTCTGCCCGACCGTGCGTGAAGCGGACGGCCTGGCTCGCTCGAGCCGGAACGCCTACCTGAGCGTGGACGAGCGCGCGCATGCTGTGGGGCTGTCGCGGGCACTCGAGCAGGCGGCGACGCTGATCGCGGCCGGCGAGCGCGACAGCTCGGCGACGGCAACGGCAGCGCGACGAGAACTGGCCGCTTACGCGATCGAGCCCGAGTACCTCGACATCGTCGACCCCGAGACGCTCGAGGCGGTCGCGCAGATCGACGGTCCGGTACTCGTCGCCGTGGCGGCAAAGGTCGGCCGCGCGCGGCTGATCGACAACGTCCTCGTCTCACCATCAAAGACGACTCGGAGGTAGCCAACGTGCAGCGCACGATGCTCAAGTCGAAGATCCACCGCGCCCGCATCACCGACTGCGACCTCAACTACGTGGGGTCGATGACGCTCGACCCGCTGCTGCTAGAGGCCGCGGACATCCTCGCCAACGAGCAGGTGGCGGTCGTCGACGTCGACAACGGCGCCCGTTTCGAGACCTACGCGATCGCCGGCGAGCGCGGCTCAGGTGAGCTGAAGCTGAACGGAGCGGCGGCGCGACTCGTACACCGCGGGGACATGGTGATCGTCATCTCCTACGCCAGCTACGACCCGGCAGAGCTCGAGAGCTACCGCCCGCGGGTCGTTCACGTCGGGGACCACAACGAGATCGTCGCGGTCGACCACCGCGTCGAAGCGCTGCTGGCCTAGGCCTAGAGGAGGAAACGGCCATGTCAACGATGCCGAATGGGAGCGCGGTCGGAAGCGACCGGCTGGCGGTGACGCTGCCGCGCTTGGCTGAGAAGAAGCGACTCGGCGAGCCGATCGTGATGATCACCGCCTACGACTTCCCCAGCGCGCTGATCGCCGAGGAGGCCGGCGTCGACGTCGTGCTCGTCGGCGACTCGGCCGGCGATGTCGTGCTCGGCTACGGCTCGACCGTGCCGGTGAAGCTCGAGGAGATGCTGATGCTCGCGGCTGCAGTGCGCCGCGGGCTGCGCTCGCCGCTGCTCGTTGGCGATCTCCCGTTCGGCTCCTACGAGGGCTCCGATGAGAAGGCGGTCGACAGCGCGCAACGCTTCGTCAAGGAGGCCGGCGTCGACGCCGTGAAGCTCGAGGGCGGTGGGCCGGCGCAGGTGTCGCGCGTTGCTGCGATCGTCGCCGCGGGAATCGCGGTGATGGGGCACGTCGGGCTGACGCCGCAGAGCGCGACCGCATTGGGCGGGCGCCGTGCCCAGGGCCGCACGGCCGAGCGAGCGCTAGCCGTCGCCCGCGAGGCGCGCGCGCTCGAGGCCGCGG
>DATAJI010000026.1:0-2603 GCA_036262195.1 Solirubrobacteraceae bacterium | reverse complement strand
CGACGACCCACTGCAATTCGCTGCGCGAGCCGCCGAGGCCGGCGCCGATGTTGGCCAGCGCCACGTTGACGATCGTCACGTCGAGCAGGACGAAGAAGTAACCGGCCGAGGCGACGGTCAGCGCCGGCCAGCGGCCACGGGGTGTGTCGGAATTGGTCATGGGATGACCGTAGGCGTAGAACGGTTCGGCAGTCGCCGAATCGTCAGGGTTCTAGCCTGTGGCTATGGCAACCACGACGAGGATCCTTTCCGAGATCGAAATCGACGTCGAGCCGGCACGAGGCGAGGCAGCCGGCGACATCGACATCGCCGCGGCCGCGGCGCTGATGGCTGACCCCAGCCGCGCCGCGGTGCTGATGGAGTTGTCCGACGGCCGGGCGCTGCCGCCGAGCGAGCTGGCCGAAGTCGCCGGCGTCTCGCGCTCCACGATCTCCGAGCACCTCGCCAAGCTCCAACGCGCCGGCTTTCTCACCGTCGAGAGGGGCGGACGCAATCGTTACTTCCGCCTCGCCGGGCCCGAGATCGCGGCCGCGGTCGAGGCGCTGGCCGCGCTCGCACCGCGCTTCCCGGTGCGCTCGCTCAAGCAGTCCAGGCGCGCCGGCGCCCTCGGCGCCGCTCGCACCTGTTACGGCCACCTCGCCGGCCGCCTCGGGGTCGGCATCACCGAGGCGATGCTCGCGCGGGGCCTGATCGAGCGTGAGGGCGAGGTCTTCCTCCTCACCCCCGCCGGTGCCACCTGGCTCGAGCACCTCGGAATCGCGAACCCGCCGCGCGCCGGCAAGGCCTGCAACGACTGGTCCGAGCGCCGCCCGCACCTCGCCGGGCGCCTTGGCGTCGCGCTGACCCGCCGCCTGTTCGAGCTCGACTGGCTGCAGCGCACCCCGCGGGCGCGCGAGGTTCGCGTCACGCCACAGGGCGAAGTTGGTCTCAGCCGCGAGCTCTCGCTGGAAGTCGCCCCGGCCTAGCGGAGGTGCAGCGGCGCTTGTGCTGCTTCCGTGAGGCAAAGGATCTCGCGGTGTACAAGTTCAAGTAAGCTTGAAGTGCAGGAGCCGTCTCCTCGTATGCCTCGCTGAGGTCGCCTATTGTTGGCGCACTAGGTCTGCCGCTGGCTATCTGGAGCGCGTCTCTGTGACTGCCGTTCGTTCTGTTGTCGAGCGTTACTACGATGCGTTCAACGCGCGTGATTGGGATGCCTGGGCCGCACTGCTCGACGAAGCCGTCGAGATCACGATCGAGGGCGACACGCTGGTTGGCCCGGAGGCGGCGTACGCCTATACCGCTGAGACGATCAACCACTTCCCCGGTATGCGGTATGCCGTGGAGCGCGTGGTGGCCGAAAGCAGCGACATGGTCGTCATGGAGTGTCGGCTTGTCAATCCGGCCGGCGATTGGTCCGCCGACGCCTGGAAGCTTGACGGGCCGGTATGCCAGATCTACCAGGTCAGTGACGAGCGGATTGTCGCCATCCGCGGCTACTACAGTCCGTCGGCAATTGACCGGACGCCGGTCGCGGAGGTGCCGTCGCGGGCTGACGCCACGCGCATCTCTGAGGAGCGGGCCGCCCTGCAGCGCGTCACGACGCTGGTGGCTGATGGCGCTCCACCGGCCGCCTTGTTTGCCGCTGTGACCGAAGAAGCCGGCCGGCTGCTCGGGGGGGATCTTGCGGGCATGATCCGGTTTGAAAGCGATGAAACGATCGTTGCCGTTGCCACCTGGTCGGCCGCCGGCGAGCATCTGGATGTTTCGGGCCGGTGGCCGCTTGATGCAGATCGGCTCGCCACCACGATCCGCAACAGCGGCCTACCCGTCCGCGAGGACTCGTGGGCCGATGTTGGCGGCCCGATCGCCGATTTCATCCGAGAGGAGCTCCAGGTGCGGTCGTCGGTTGGCAGTCCGATCATTGTCGAGCGCCAGGTGTGGGGCGCCTTGTTCATCCATTCGAAGCAGTCCGCGTCCCTTCCGGACGACACCGAGCTTCGGCTCGGTCAGTTCACCCGACTCGTGGCCACCGTGATGGCGAACGTGCAGGCCCAGGCGGACCTCCGACGCCTCGCCGAGGAGCAGGCCGCGTTGCGGCGCGTCGCCGAACTGGTCGCTCACGAATCATCCGCTGAGCGCGTCTTCGCGGCGGTCGCCGGGGAGGTCGGGACGCTCCTCGGAGTCAACTCTTCCGCCGTCCTGCGTTTCGACGACGATGACACCCTCACCGTACTCGCAGCGTGGGGGGAGCCCGAGATGGCACGCCAGATCGGACGACGCCTCCCGATCAGCGGGGACAACACCGCCGCGCTCGTCCTGGAGACAGGACGCCCGGCGCGGATGGACGACCAGTCCACTGCGACGGGAACGATCGCGGCCATTGTGCGAGAACTGGGGATCACGTCGACCATCTCGTGTCCAGTCATCGTCAACGGACGGCCCTGGGGCGCGATCGCGGTCAACTCCCTCCAGCCAGAACCATTGCCGCCCGACACCGAGCAGCGGGTGGCGCAGTTCACCGAACTGGTCGCCACCGCCATCGCCAACGTTCAAGCCCGCGCAGATCTCACTGCATCCAGGGCACGCATCGTCGCCGCCAGCGACGAGGCGCGCCGGCGCGTCGA
>DATAJI010000025.1:0-6601 GCA_036262195.1 Solirubrobacteraceae bacterium | reverse complement strand
CGGCGGCGATCAGCGCGCTGTCCTGGACGCGGACGCCATGGTGGTTCTCGTAGCGCTCCTTGAGGCCGCGGAGGATCGCGATCGTGTCCTCGACCGACGGCTCCTCGACCATCACCGGCTGGAAGCGGCGCTCGAGCGCGGCGTCCTTCTCGATGTGCTTGCGGTACTCGTCGAGGGTCGTCGCGCCGACCGCGCGCAGCTCGCCGCGCGCGAGCATCGGCTTGAGCAGGTTAGCGGCGTCGACAGCGCCTTCGGCGGCACCAGCGCCGACGATCGTGTGCAGCTCGTCGATGAAGAGGATCACGGTGCCGGCGGCGTCTGCTACCTCCTTGAGGACGGCCTTGAGGCGGTCCTCGAACTCTCCCCGGTACTTCGCGCCGGCCAGCAGCGAGCCGATGTCGAGTGAGATCACGCGGCGGTCGCGTAGCGACTCGGGCACGTCTCCGTCGACGATCCGCTGGGCGAGGCCCTCGACGACCGCCGTCTTGCCGACGCCCGGCTCGCCGATCAGGACCGGGTTGTTCTTCGTGCGCCGGGCGAGGATCTGGATCACGCGGCGGATCACGGAGTCGCGGCCGATCACCGGGTCGAGCTTGCCCTCAGCCGCCTCGGCGGTCAGGTCGCGGCCGTAGCGCTCGAGCGCCTGGTGACTGTCCTCCGGGTTGCGATCGCTGACGGGGGTCGAGCCGCGGACCTCCGCGAGCGCGTCGACCACCTTCTGGTGCTCCGCGCCCTGGGCGCGGAGCGCATCGCCGGCGCTGCCGGGGTGCGCGGCGACCGCGAGCAGCAGGTGCTCGGTCGATACGTAGGCGTCGCCGCGTGCGCGGGCCTCGCCGTCGGCGGTGTTGATGACCGCGGCGAGCTCGCTCGAGATCGGCGGCGCCTCGGCGGTCGCGCCGGCGATTGTCGGCAACGCCGCCAGCGCCGCGTCGACGCCGGCATTGATCGCGCCGATGTCGACGCCGATCTTGCGCAGGATCGCGATTGCGATCCCGTCGGCGTCCTCGAGCAGCGCGGCCAGCAGATGGGCAGGCCCGGTCTGCGGGTTTCGGCGCGCCTGGGCGATGCGGACGGCCCCGGCCAGGGCCTCTTGTGCGCGGATCGTGAAGCGTTCTGGCTGCATAGAAATCTAAGTGGCAGCATAGCAGATTTGTACTCGATGTCCAGTACTGGCGGGGCGTCGGAGCGTTCAGGGTGAGCTCGGGATCGGAGGCATATCGGAGCTGTTTCGGGTTGCGCGCGAGCGCGGACAGACTGTCCGAGCGGGGATCGACTGCCTGATGCCGCGACCTGCATCCGCACCGAGTCGCTGCTGCTGCATTCCGATTCCGATTTTGACCGCCTCGCGGCGTGCACGCTGCTGCGGCTCTTGACCTGACAGCCGGCGGCGGCGTGCAGTCCAGGCTTGCGCGGAAGCGCTACGCGGCCGGCACTAGCCGGCCGAGGTCCCGACTCCCCAGACGCCGCAATCGGAGCCCGTGTTGAAGGGCCCGGCGTAGCTGAAGCCCAACGTCACGCTCACGCTTTGTCCCACCGTATTGGCGTAGTCGATAGATACGTTCCCGGCATGCGAGCCCGGTGTGACGAGGGCGACATTTCCGGTACCTGTCGTGCCTCCGAGAGGCTGCAACAGGACCCCGTCCATTCCGCCCGCTGCCTGGAGGTTCGCGTTTGTGTACGAGCTCTGATAATCGAGCCCGATCGAACCAGTGTTGGTGCACTCCTCCAGCAGCGTGAGGCCGTCCGCTGCGTATACCTGGATGAAGCCGGTGTTCGGAGACAGAACCGTGAGGATCTTCTGCACAGTGAACCCATCGACGGAGGTCGCATTCGGGTTCGCCCCGCCAGTGTTGCCGGTCGCCCCGGTCGCCCCGGTCGCGCCGTGCGTTCCGGGCGTTCCAGCTGTCCCAGCCGGCCCGCGGCTGCCCTTGAGCTTTGCGAGCACCGACGGCTTGATCTGCTTGGTCGATGTCAGCAGGTACCTACTCGCCGCGAACGCGCCACCGCTCATCGCAAGAACGAGTGCGACTGTCGCTGCGACGTTGGCGTAGGTAAGACGCCGACCACGAGAACCTCTTGACTTGCGCACCGTCCCCTCCCTGGTTCGCTGGAACGGAAGAGACTACCGCTTGGATCGTTGGGGGAACGGCGACTTCGCGTCGGCGCTGCGCACGAGCGCGGTCGAGCCGGCGGTGTAGGGCACGATGTCGGCGCTGAAGGAGCGGCGGACGCGGTCGAGCTCGGCGACCATCTCGGCGCGGGCCTGCTCGGCGCGGCGCTCGAGCTCGGCGAGCTGGGCGTGGGCCTCGTCGAGCTCCGCTTCGAGTGCGAGCACGCGCTCGACGCCGGCGAGGTTGAGGCCGAGCTCCGCGGTCATCTGCTGGATCCGGCGCAGGCGCTCGACGTCGTCCTGGGAGTACAGGCGCGTGCCCTTCGGCGAGCGGCTCGGCTCGATCAGTCCGCGCGCCTCGTACATCCGCAGCGTCTGCGGGTGCATCTCGGCGAGCTCGGCGGCGACCGAGATCATGAACACGCCGCGGTCGAGCGCGACGTCGACGCGCGTCGGGCGGCTCGGATCCTGGCTCATTGCTTCACCGCGTCGAAGAGCGGCTTACGGGGATTGCCGTTCATCGTCTTGGCGAGCGCGTCGACGGCCTTCGTCTGCGAGTCGTCGAGCTCCTCCGGAAGCTCGATCACGAAGCGATAGTGGATGTCGCTGTTGCCCTCGCCGTTCAGCTTCGGCGGGCCTTCGCCGCGCAGCCGCTGAACGGTGCCGTGCTTGGTGCCGGGCGCGATCCGCAGGCGCTTGCGCCCCGACAGCGTCGGCACCTCGATCTCACCGCCGCGCAGCGCCTCGACGACCGAGATCGGCACCTCGTGACGGCGGCTGTGCTCGCGCCGACCTTGCGCAGGATCGCGAGCGCGATCCCGTCGGCGTCCTCGAGCAGCGCCGCGAGCAGGTGGTCGGGCTTGACCTGGGGGTTGCCGCGCGCCTGAGCCAGCCGAACCGCGCCGGCGAGAGCCTCCTGCGAGCGGATCGTAAAGCGTTCTGGCTGCATATAAATCTAAGTGCGAGTGTATCAGATCTGCGTCGCGCGTCCAGCCGCGTACACCGGCGTCACCGCGCCGCGCCGCGCCCACGCCAGCGACGCACGATGGCCCTGTGGAGCGGATCGATGTCGAGGCCGCGCGCCGCTCGCAGGCGCCGACGGGTGCGCAGCACGCCGACCAGCCCGGTCGCCCAGAAGACGTATTGGACCGAGAAGGCGACCTTGAAGTCGCCGAGCGTGTAGGAGGTCGGGCCGCCTGAGCTCTGCAGGCTGAGGAGCAGCCCGATCAGCGCGATCGTCAGTAGCGACGCCGTGAAGCCGCCGACGTTGACGATGCCGCTCGCCGAACCGACCCGCTCGGGCTCGTTCTCGGTCCGCGCGTAGTCGAAGCCCATCATCGAGCCGGGACCGTTCGAGGCAAGCACCACGACGAGCGCGATGAGGACAGGAAGCGGCGCGCGTCCGGGCCACGCGAGCACGACGGTCCAAATCGAGGCGGTCGCGGTGGTGATCGCGATCACCGAGACCGAGCGGCGGTACGGCCAGCGGGCGGTGATGTGCCCGAGCGTGGGAGCGACGATCATCGCGACGGCGACCAGCAGCGTCAGCAGCAGGCCTGCCTGGGTCTTGCTCAGCCGCTCGCCGACGACGAGGAACGGGTAGCCCCAGAGCAGAGCGAAGACGGTCCCGGAGAACTGCGTGACGAAGTGCGTCCACATCCCGAGCCGGGTTCCCGGCTCGCGCCAGGCGTGGCCCAGACGGGTGGCTAGCTCGCCGACGCCGGCCGGCACTGGATGCAGCACAGCCCCGGCCGGCGCGTTGCGCAACCCAACCGCCGATGTGATCGCGACGGTGAAGCCGACGGCGGCGGCGATCGCGAAGGCAGTGGACCAGCCGACGCCCTGGAGCAAGGCAACGAGCGGGTAGGCGGCTGCGAGCTGGCCGATCAAGCCGAGGATCGCTGCAACCTGAAACAGCATCGGCACCTGCCGCGACGGGAACCACATCAAAATCAGGCGCAGGACGCTGATGAAGGTCATCGCGTCGCCTCCCCCGACGAGCACGCGGGCCAAGACCGCCAGCGGGATCGTGTGCGCCGTCGCCAGCAGTAGCTGTCCGGCGCCCATCACCGTCGCGCCCGTCGCGATCAGCCGCCGCGAGCCGACGCGGTCGAGGATCGCCCCGACCGGAATCTGCATTCCGGCGTAGACGGCGAGCTGCAGCACGCTGAACAGGCTCAGCACCGCCGCGGTGGTGCCAAAGCGATGCTGGGCCGCGACCTCGCCAACACCAAGCGAGGAGCGCTGGAAGACCGCGGCGGCGTACGCGGCGATGGCCAGCGCGAAGATCAGCCACGCCTTGCGCGGCGCTCGATGCTCGTCCACACCCGCGTCCTAGCAGACGCGGCGCCCGGAGCGCTGAGGACCCCGCTAGCGGGCGCGCTTGAACGGCGAGCGCGCGTCGGCGCTGCGGACCATGGCGGTTGAGGCGCCGCTGTAGGGGACGATCTCGGCGCGGAAGGAGCGGCGGAGGCGCTCGAGCTCCTGCGCCATCTCGATTCGTGCGCGGTCCGCGGCCTGCTCGAGGTCGGAGAGGCGCGCGTGGGCTTCGTCGAGCTCTGCCTCGAGGGCGAGGACGCGCTCGACGCCGGCGAGGTTGAGGCCGAGCTTGGCGGTCATCTGCTGGATCCGGCGCAGGCGCTCGACATCATCCTGGGAGTAGAGGCGCGTGCCCTTGGGCGAGCGGCTCGGCTCGATCAGCCCACGCGCCTCGTACATGCGGAGCGTCTGCGGGTGCATATCGGCGAGCTCCGCGGCGACCGAGATCATGAACACGCCGCGGTCGAGCGCGACGTCGATACGCGCGGGCCGGATGCGGCGGGCGCGGGGCTCCTCGCTCATGACTTGGCGGCGTCGCCGGCCGGGCTCTGCGCGGCGGAAGGGCCGTCGGTCGGTGCGGGGGATCCCCCGTCGCCGGCGCTAGCTGCCTGGGCGAACAGGCGCTTGCGCGGGTTGCCGTTCATCGTCTTGGCCAGGGCGTCGACGGCCTTGCTCTGGTCGTCGTCGAGCTCCTTCGGCAGCTCGATCACGAAGCGGTAGTGGATGTCGCCGTTGCCCTTGCCGGAGAGCTTTGGCGGTCCTTCGCCGCGCAGGCGCTGGAGCGTGCCGTGCTTGGTCCCCGGCGCGACGCGCAGCCGCTTGCGGGCGGACAGTGTCGGCACCTCGATCTCGCCACCGCGCAGCGCCTCGACGACGCTGATCGGTACCTCGACCTCGAGGTTCTCGCCCTTCTGCTTGAAGATCGGTGAGGGCGTGACGCGCGTGATGACGAACAGGTCGCCAGCCGGGCCGGCGTTCTGACCGGGCTCACCCTTGCCGGGCAGACGGATCCGGCTGCCGTCGTGGACACCGGCCGGGATGTTCACGCGGTAGCGCTTGACCGAGCGCGTCGCGCCGGTTCCGCCGCATGTCGGGCAGGGGTCCTCGATGATCGTGCCGCGGCCGCCGCAGCGCGAGCAGGGCTGTGAGATCGAGAACATCCCCTGGCCCTGGGACTCGATGCCGCGACCGCCGCACTGCGGGCAGACCACCGGGCTCGTCCCGGGACGTGCGCCGGTGCCCGAGCAGGTCGTGCAGCGCACCGAGGTCGGCACCGCGAGCGGCACCTGGCCGCCCTTGATCGCCTGGTCGAAGCTGATCTGGAGCGTGGCCTCGAGATCGCGTCCGCGCGTCGGCTGGGGCCTTGCACGCCGCGGGTTGGCGCCGCCGGGGCCGGCCCCGCCGCCACCACTCCCGAAGAGGTTCGAGAGGATGTCACTGAACGACCCGCCGTCGAAGCCGCCGCCGGGAAACGGGCCCGGGCCGCCGCGACCGCCGAACGGGCCGTCGCCACGATCGAACGCCGCCCGCTTCTCGGGATCGCTGAGGACGTCGTGGGCCTCGTTGATCTCCTTGAAGCGCGCTTCGGCCTTCGCGTCGCCGCTGTTGCGGTCAGGGTGATACTGGCGTGCCAGTTTGCGGTACGCCTTCTTGATGTCCTCGCTCGAGGCCTTGCGGTCTACGCCGAGGACTGAATAGGGGTCCTTGGTCGCTGGCATCGTCGTCCCCCTAGGCAGCGACCAGCACGCGTGCTGGTCGGATCACCGCGCCGCCAAGCCGGTAACCGGCTTGATAGATCTCGACGACCGACCCGGGCTGCGCACCGTCGACTGGCTGATGCGCGACGGCCTCGTGGAGCGCCGGATCGAAGCCTTCGCCGGCATCGAGCGCTTCGGTGCGCCGGGCGAGAGCTTCGATCCGGCGTTGCACGAAGCGGTGGCACAGCAGCCGTTCGACGGTGTGGTGGCCGGTGAGATCGTTGACGTCTACCAGGGCGGCTACAGGCTCGGCGGCACGGTGATCCGCCCGGCGCGCGTGCTGGTCGCGGCATAGGGGGCACAGCGACGATGGCCACGACCAAGGACCCCTACACAGTCCTCGGCGTAGACCGCAAGGCGACGCCCGAGGAGATCAAGAAGACCTACCGCAAGCTCGCGCGGCAATACCACCCTG
>DATAJI010000024.1:0-2231 GCA_036262195.1 Solirubrobacteraceae bacterium | reverse complement strand
TGGCGGCGCTCGCGCAGCCGCTCCTGCAACGTCAGCGCCTCCGCGTAGCGCACGCGCCCGAGCTGACAGACCCAGAGCTCAGCCATCACTTGAGAATGACAGACGGCTCGCCCCTCGCCGCCGGCGCCTAGCTCGCGCCGGCGAGCAGCGCCGCGGCCTCCTCGAGCCGGCCCTCGCCGACCAGCACCCGCTCGCCCACGCGGACGGCCGGGACGTCGTGCACGCCCGCCGCGAGCGCCGCGGTGCTGGCCCGTTCGAGCTCCTCGCGTACGCCGCGGGTCTGCGCGGCGCGGATCACTGCCCGGGGGTGCATCTCGCAGGCGGCGCCGGCGATCAGCACGTTGTCGGCGACGCTCAGCGCGTTCCCGCCGGCGAAGGCCTGGCGGAAGGCGGCCAAAGCGAACGGGACGCCTTTGCCGATCCGTTGCGCGTAGGTCGCCGCGAGCATCGCAAAGTCGCTGTCGAATGGGAATTCGGGCGGCCAGACGAGTCGCTGCAGCTCGAGCTCCTGCGCTCGACGCTCGAGCTGCTCGCGGGCTGCGAGCAGCTCCGTCTCGCAGCGATAGCCCTCGTAGCGCTCCGCGTCGGGGAGCATCCTCGCCAGGATCGGCTGCCACGGGCACGGTGGCGGCAGAACGCTCAGCGCGCGTTCGGCGGCAAGATAGGCCGCAGGGCTCGCGAGGTCGAAGTAGAAGGCGGCCTGCGCGTCTGCTCCTATCCGTGGATCAGCCAGCCGTCAGCGTCGCGGGCGGCCTCCATCACCGCCTCCGACAGGGTCGGGTGGCCGTGGACGATGCGCGCAACCTCGGCGAATCCGCCCTCGAGCTCGCGCACGTTGACGAGCTCCTGGATCAGTTCGGTCGCGCGTGTGCCGACGATGTGGCCGCCGAGCAGCTCCCCGTAGCGACTCTCGCCGACGACCTTGACGAGCCCGGTGCGATCGCCGTAGACCGTGCCTGCTCCGACCGCGCCATAAGGCACCTTGCCGACGACCACGTCGAAGCCGCGCTCGCGCGCTTGGGCTTCGGTGAGGCCGAAGCTGCCGACGCTCGGCGTGCAGAAGGTCGCCCGCGGGATGTCCTCGTGGACGAGCGGGTGGGTCGCTAGACCGGCGGCGTTCTCGACCGCGATGATGCCCTCGTCGGAGGCCTTGTGGGCCAGCGCCGGACCGGCGACGAGGTCGCCGATCGCGTAGATGCCCTCGCGCGAGCTGCGTTGTGCGCCGTCGACTGCGATCAGCCCGCGCTCGTCGAGCTTGACCCCGGCGGCCTCGAGTCCGAGACCGGCGACATCCGGGCCGCGTCCAGCCGCGATCACGAGCCAGTCAGCCGTCATTGTCTCCTCGCCGACGCTGAACGAAACCGCCGTCCGCGTGCTCTTCACATCGCTGACAGCCGTGCCTGTGTGGACGTCGATGCCCTGTCGCGAGAGGCCGCGGCCGACGACCTTCGAGATGTCCACGTCCTCCGCCGGAAGCACCCGATCGAGCATCTCGAAGAGATACGTCTTGCTTCCCAGCCGGGCGTAGGCCGATGCGATCTCGGCCCCCGATGCCCCGGCGCCGACCACGGCAAGCCTGGCCGGGCGGGCCGCAAAGGCCCACGCCTCCTCGGTGCCGATGACGCGCCCACCGAACTCGACGCCCGGGATCGCGCGCGGGATCGAGCCGGCGGCGAGGATCACGGTCTTCGCGCGCAGCTCGTCGTCGCCGACCCGTACCGTTCCCGCCTCCGTCAGCGAAGCCTCACCCTGGATCAACTCGATCTTGTGCTTCTTGAACAGCCCACTGACACCGCCGGTAAGCGTTGCGACGACCTTCGCGCGTCGCTCCATCACGGCGGCGAAATCGACCTCGGGCTCACCGACGCGGACGCCGTATTCGCCCGCCTCGCGAACCTCGGTCAGGATGTCGGCCGCGCGGAGCACCGCTTTGGCGGGGATGCAGGCGTAGTTGAGGCAGCGTCCGCCGACGGCGTCCTTTTCGACCACGGCTGTCGACATGCCGAGCTGCGCCGCGCGGATTGCGGCGACGTAGCCGCCCGGGCCTGAGCCGACCACCACGCAGTCGAAGCTTCGCTCTGACATCGAGCCCTACCCTAGCGGAGCGCCGCCGCGCGATTCGCGATCCTTTCTCACGTGAGCGACAGAGCTGAGGGCGAGGGTCTCGAGATCGCCCCCGGAATCGCGATCCCGCTGAAGGAGATCGAGCTGCGCACGAGCCGGTCCTCCGG
>DATAJI010000023.1:0-10618 GCA_036262195.1 Solirubrobacteraceae bacterium | reverse complement strand
CCGCCCCTCGGGATCCGCATCGGCGCTGACAGCGGACTCCAGACGCGCGACGGGAATCCCGCGGTCGACGATCCGGACCGACTCGCCGCCGCGTACGTGATCGATCAGCGCGCTGAGACGGTTTTTCGCTTCAGTGATAGTCGCCACAAGCATCGAGCTATATTAGCTCGATTGATGTGGTTATTCAAGCCTTAGTGGAGACGGTGGGAATCGAACCCACGTCCGCGATCGCGTGAAAGTGGCATCTACGAGCGTAGCCGGCGCTCTGGTCTCGTCCTCCGCTCGCCTCGCCGGCGGGGTTGCGGGGGACCAGCCTGCTGATGTTTCCCCGGATAGGCGCAGGCGGGCCGCCCCGGGTGAGCCTGCTATCTGATCCCGGGAATCCCCGCCGCAGGCTGCGGGGGCCGAGACCTCATCGCTCTAGTTTTAGCTAGACGGCGAGGGCGTACTCGTGAGAGTCCGCACGTATGGTTTTCCCGGGTGTTTTACGAGGCCGCCCGGGACCTCGACTCGCAACCACCACCACGAGCCGACCGCGTCGAAGCCTGTCGTCCCCTGGATGAGTCTGTTGGACATCGTAGCGCCGCCGAGCCGTGGCGCCGAGCCGCAGAGGCGACCGTCGGCGAGATCGTCCACCCGGCCCACCGCGGCCAGACAACGAAGTAGACGCGGACCGAGCCGCTTGAGGAACCCTCCTCCGGTCGCCCCGAGGGGTTTCCGGTCTCTGGGTGGCGCGGCCTCACACCTCGGTGGCCTCGCTCTTTGCGACTCAAATCCGCGTCTGGGTGCAACATACCTTCGACACTTCGGGAGATGCAAGGGCTGCTTTCCGCAGAATCCGCATACTCCGCAAAAAAGTCTGCTGAGCGCCTCTTGGCGACCGTATTTAGAAGCGCTGTACCAGCTCCTGCGACACTCTGAGGGGCATGGAGCCGCCCTCCGCCCTGATCCCCCCGCTGCTCGACCCCGCCGCGCCTGCCGAAGCCTTCGGCAAGCGCAAGCGCTCGTGGCTGCGCGAGAAGCTCGGCGCGATCGCCGCAGCGTTACTCGCGCTGATCGCCAAGCTCAAAGCGGTACTGCTGTTCCTGCCAAAGATCAAGATCCTGGTCACCGCTGCCACGGCGCTGGTCTCGGTCGGCGCATACAGCGTGCTATGGGGCTGGCAGTTCGCGATCGGATTCGTCGTGCTGCTGTTCATCCACGAGATGGGCCATGTGATCGCGCTGCGACGCGCGGGGGTCAAGGCCAGCGCGCCAATGTTCGTGCCGTTCCTTGGCGCCGTGATCACGGCGCGGACACTCGGTGACGACGCGCTCGCCGAGGCGCGTGTCGGCCTCGCCGGTCCAATCCTTGGAACGATTGGGTCGGCCGCCGTCGCGGTCGTCGGACTCCTCACGCACACCGGCCTGCTCGAGGCCCTCGGTTACATCGGCTTCTTCCTCAACCTGTTCAACCTGCTGCCCGTCGTACCGCTCGACGGCGGGCGTGCGATGGCGGCGATGGCGCCGTGGATGTGGTTCGTCGGCTTCGGCGCGATGGTCGTGCTCGACTTCGTTTCGCCAAACCCGATCCTGCTGCTAATCACCCTCGTCGCGGCCTTCGAGCTGTACCGGCGCTGGGAGCGCCGCCGTAATCCGACAGCGTCGCAGACCGCCTACTACGCGGTCTCCCCACGCAATCGGATGCTCGTTGGCGCGGTCTATATCGGGCTGATCATCGTGCTGGCCGTCGGCATGCATTTCACCTACCTGCACCGAACAATCAGCTAGTCAGACCCGCGCTCGGTCCTCAGCGCCGCGCCTCACGCAATCCCCGCTCGATCTCTCGCTGTGAGTCGCGGCGACGCAGCGTTTCGCGCTTGTCGTGAACGTCCTTGCCCTTGGCCAGAGCGATCTCGACCTTCGCATGAGGTCCTTTGAAGTAGATCCTCGTCGGCACGAGCGTGAGGCCTCGTTCGCCAACGCGCGCCGCGAGCCGGTCGATCTCGCGCCGGTGCAGCAGCAGCTTGCGCTCTCGCTCCGGCTCGTGGTTCTCGCGACTGGCCGGCGCGTAGGGCGGGATGTGGACGTTGCGTAGCCAGAGCTCGCCGTCGCGGATCGTCGCGAAACCGTCCTTCAGCTGGGCACTCCCACCGCGCAGCGACTTGACCTCGGTGCCGACGAGCGCGATGCCACACTCGACGCGCTCGAGCAGGTTGTAGCGGTACGACGCGTAGCGATTCGAGGCGACGTCGCCACTGCCGACCTTCTTCTTCCCTTTGGCCATCGCTCGACAGTAGCGTGCGCGCGCTCGCCCTACCGGACAGCTGGCGAGACGAGGTCGAGATCAACGCGCCCTCGCGGCGGATCGATCGAGCTGACCGCGACGCGCGCTGGATCCCCGAGGCGCACCGTCCCTCCGTTACGGGTACCTTCGAGGATCGTCCCCTGCTCATTCAGCTCCCACCAGTCGCCGCGCATCCGGCGGACCGGAGCCATGCCCTCGTAGCCGCCACCGAAGGCGATGAACGCTCCGGCGCCGATCACGCCGACCACCTCGCCATCCCAGAGACGCTCAGGATCCTCTCGCAGGAGCGCGAAGCAGCGGGCGATATCGTCGGCGGAGCGCTCGATGTCAACGGCATCGCGCTCGCGAAGCGAGGTCCACTGAGCGAGTTCGGCGAGCCGTGTCGGCTCGACTGGATGCTCGCCGGCGCCGATCGCCGCGAGCAACGAGCGGTGACAGACGAGATCGGGATAGCGGCGAATCGGCGAGGTGAAGTGGCAGTAGCGCGTCGAGCTCAGGCCCGCGTGCCCGAGATTGTGCGGCGAGTAATAGGCCTGCTTGAGCGAGCGGAGGATCAGCGTGCCGAAAGCAAGGCGACCACGGCCGCTCGAGCGAATGTAGGCCTCGACCGCCTGCGAGATCGTGCCGACCAGCTCGCCCGCCTCGCCCGGCGCCAGATGCTCGCGCAGCGGCGGAGTCGGCACCGACAGCGAAGCAAGCTGCTCGACCAGGCGCTCGACGCGCGCTGGATCCGGTTGCTCGTGCACACGGTAAAGAGCCGGCAACGCTCGCTCTTCAAGCAGCTTCGCGACCTGCTCGTTGGCGGCGATCATCAGGTGCTCGATCAACGCGTGCGACTCGGTCGGGGCTCCGAGCGTCAGACGTCGCACGTGGCCTGAGCGGTCAAGCTCGAAGTCGGGCTCGGCGTTGATGACCTCGAGAGCGCCGCGCCGGGCCCGCTCCGCGCCCAGCGCCTGTGCCACCTCGCGGGAGAGCATGAGCGGCTGCGCCCAAGGGTCGTGCGGCTCTTCGCGGCCAGCGAAGATGCGATCAACTCGCGCGTAGTCCAGACGCTCGTCGGAGCGGATGACCGAGCGCGCGAACGCCGCGCGGGCGACCCGTGGCCCGTCGAGGTCGAGCTCCACCGTTACGGCGAAGCGGTCCTCGCCGGGCACGAGCGAGCATTTGTCATTCGACAGCGCCGGCGGCAGCATCGGCTCGACCCCGCCGGGGACGTAGACGCTCGTGGCACGCCGCTGGGCTTCGCGATCGACCAGCGATCCCGGCGGGACGAACGCTGCCACATCCGCGATGTGTACGTAGATCCGCGTCCGGCCGTCAGCGAGGCGCTCGGCCGAGATCGCGTCGTCGTAGTCACGGGCCCCAGTTGGATCGATCGTGAACGTGGCGAGCTCGCGGAGATCGCGCCTGCCGCCGGCCGCGCCCAGCGCCTCTCGCGCCTGACGCTCGACCGCGGGGTCGAAGCGTCGTCGGAGCCCGCGCTCGAGCATCAATGCCTCGATCACGTCGCGGGCGACGTCCGGACGCCCGAGCCGCCGGACGATCTCGGCGCGCCCGCCTCGTCGACCCGGCACAAGTCGGACGAGTACCAGGTCGCCGTCACGCACAGGCGTGCGCGATTTCGCCGGATCGACCGCGAGCTGGCCGCGAGCGCCTGCGTCGGCTGCTCGCCCGCGGGCGAACAGCTCGCGCGCGACCATGAAGCGCCCGCGCCGCTCGAGCACGGCAGCAAACGAAGGCGGCAGGCTGCTCAATGCACGCGCGCCGCAAGCAGGCGCAGAGCCGCGATCAGTACCGGATCGCCGTGCGCCGTGACCGCGGCTCCTACGATGACGTTCGGCCGGATGCCGTGCCCGCGACGAAGTCCGCCGGCTCCGAGGTTCCTACCGTTGGGCAGAAAGTACTCGCCAACGGTGATGTCGATTGCGCCGCCGTTTGAAAGTCCGCGGACCTCTTGGAAGACGCCCTTTCCGTACGTGTGCGTACCTACCACGGTCGCGCGATGGTCGACCTGCAGAGCGCCGGTTACGATCTCGGCCGCGGACGCGGTACCGCCGTTTACGAGCACCGCCAGCGGCTGATTGGCGGCGAGCGGCTGGCCGGTCGCGTAAAGGGTCTGCGTCGGCTGGGCGCGACCACGTGTCGTGACGATCACGCCGTGGCGGATGAAGAGGCTCGCTACGAGCTGGGCCTCACGCACGAGCCCGCCACCGTTATCGCGGAGATCGAGGACTATCGCCTCGGCACCGCGCCGGAGCAGTCGCCGCAGCGCGTTTGCCACCTGCGTGTGAATGCCCGACACCTCGAACGTGGTCAGCTCGATCACCGCGACCTTCGTGCCGTGGAAGACCACCAGGCGGCCGACAACGAGAGGGGCCGCCGGCGCCGTGATCTTCGCCCGCGTCAAGGCCACCGTGAACCGCCGCTTGCCGCGCTCGATCGTCAATCTCACGGTCGTACCGGCCGACCCCTGGATGACACTGGTCGAATATGACTCCCGGCGGCCGGCGAACGAACTGCCGTTTGCTGCGACGATCACGTCGCCTGCCTTGACTCCGCCGCGAGCGGCGGGTGTACCAGCGATCACCGACTGAACCAACAGGCCTCGGGCAAGAGGCAACACGTCGATACCAACGCCGGAGAACCGCGACGGGCCAGGAGCTTTGCCGAAACCGCGAAACTCCTCCGGTGTCTGATACGCGGCGTAGGGATCAGCGAGGCCGTCGACTGCGCCCGTGATCGCGTTGTTCTGAAGCTGCGTCGCTCGCTGGCGGCGGAAGTAATCGTGCTCGATATCGGCGAGGGCTTCGTCAACGACGCTCCCATTGGGATGTGAGACGAACGCGTTTCGCAGGATTGGCGGCAAGTCGGCTGGGTGCCCGCCCCACCAGATCCCCGCGATCAGCACCAGCACGGCCGCGACGATCGCCAGCATCGTTCGTTGAATCGAGTTCTGCATCGGCACCCTCGTCCGCAATCGCCTTGCCAGGCCAGCCTAGCGGTCGACCCAGCGACTCCGGGCAGCTGCTGCGATTTGTCTGCGACGGCGGCGCTTTGCAATAGCGTTGTGCCCATGTCGACGATCTCCACAACGACGGCCCCCAACGGCCTGCCGATCCACCGCATCTCGATCCCGGGTACGCGCGCGCTGACGGCGCTGGTCGCCTTTGACGCTGGCGCGCGCGCCGAGCGCCAGGCGGAGAACGGCGTCGCGCATTTCCTCGAGCACCTCGTGTTCAAAGGGGGCGAGCACTACAGGAACTACCGTGACGTCAATGAGACTGCCGAGCGTATGGGCGCGATCCTGAACGCGTACACGAGCCACGATCTCGTTGCGTTCCACATCACTTCGCGCGCGGAGGCAGCAGCGGCAGCGATCGACCTGCTGACGGACATCGCCGGGCGCCCGCTGATCGACCCCGCGGAGCTCGAGCGCGAGCGCGGCGTCGTGATCCAGGAGATCGCCCGTTCAAATGATCAGCCCGCCAGCGTTGCCGAGCACTTGATCGACGCGGCCGCCTTTGGCGAGCACCCGCTTGGGCGGCCAGTGCTCGGTCCTGAGGAGCACCTGCGCGAGTTCAGCCGCGAGACGATTCTCGAGTTCCGCTCACGTCGCTGGTCGCCGCAACGCGGCGGTGCTTTTCTCGTTGGCAACACCGACCACCTGCCCGAGAACGGCGCTCTGGACGAGGCGTTTGGGCGCTTCCCGGCGTTCCAGCCACCAGCGCCGTTCGACGCGGCACCGGCGCTCCGCGCGACAACGCTGGTGGAGCACCGCGACACCAAGCAGTCGCACCTACGTTTGCTCTACCGCCCACAGGTGGACTCGCGCGACCCCAGCCAGCGCGCAGCCCTCACCATCTACTCGACGCTCCTCGGCGGCTCGATGGGCTCGCGCCTCTTCGACGAGCTGCGCGAGCAGCGTGGCCTCTGCTATTCGGTCTGGTCGGTCGATCACAGCTTCGCCGACGCGCCGATCCTTCAGCTTGGAGCGGGCCTCGACTCGTCGAAATGCATCGAGGCCTACGCACTGATGCGCGAAATCGTCGATCGGCTGCGCAGCGAAGGCGCGCGCGAGGAGGAACTGGAGCGCGCGCGCGCCTACGCCGCCGGCCGGCGCGTCCTCAGCTTCGAGAACTCCGGGGCCGTCGCACGCTATGCCGCTAACCAGGCAATTGTCCACCGCGACGAGATCGATCCCGACCTCGCGATCGACCGCGTCGACGCCGTCACGCTCGACGATGTCGACGCCGTTGCTCGCGCTGTCAGCACGGACGTCGCGGTCGCCTGCGTCGGGCCCCACTCAGAGCGCGATTTCAGCTGACCGACATCGCCGCCGCAGGTTCACCGCCGGACCGCCGCGGGCTCAGATCGTATAGATCGGGCCGTGACAGCTCCAGGACCCGGTGAAGTGGCTGGAGCCGGCGAGCACGCTCTTCGCCGAGGAAAACGTGCCGCTCGATGAGATCGAACCCTTTATGGTCGCCGTGTCGAGCAACGCCAGCACCTTCCCGGCGACGTCGGCATCGACGGTTTCGATCGTTATGCCGGAGCTCTTCACGACCTGCAACTCGAACCACGGCGCCCCAGCGTTGCCTTTCGACGTCTGACCGTCGACGATGGTGCCGAGCGTGACCTGGAGCTCCACCCCCGCCTTTTGATCCTTGCTGCAGTAGCCGTCCTTGAAGCTGTAGGTCTTGCCGCCGAGCACCAGCGTCGCCGTGGCCGGGCCGCAGTACTCGATCGCCTCGTGACCTTTCAAGGTCGTGAACTTCGGGATGCATGGGGGCAGGCTCGACGCTGCGTGGGCGTTTGCGGCGGAGCCGTCGCTAGCTGCGGCGCTCGCGGCGGCGGGACCCACGAGCGCGCCAGCCGCGATGAAAACGACGGCTAGCTTCATCGTCCCCCCATGTCGTCGCGTGAAGCTTGTCGAGGGTGCACCCTAATGGGGGCTGTCGTCCCTCACGGGCTGATCGCGACCATTCGCTCGATCGCCAAGCGCGCGGCATCAGCGGTTGCCGAGGCCACGCGCACCTCATGGACGCCGTCGCGTAGCGCGTCGCGGAGCTTGGGCAGCGTGATCATCTTCATGTAACGGCAGCTGGCCTCTGCGTTGGCCGCGATGAACTCGACCTGAGGCGCGGCCTGCCGCAGTGGGTAGAGCATTCCCACCTCGGTCGCCACGATCGCGCTCGAGCCCGGCGCTGCGTCCGTCGCGTAGCGAAGCATTCCGGAGGTCGAGAGCATGTGAACGCCGTCGGCGGCGATGTCGCCGGCCGCGACGTACTCCATCGCGCTGGTCGCACAGCCACACTCCGGGTGGATCAGGAACTCGGCATCAGGGTGTGCCGCTCGGCTGGCGGTGATATCTGCCGGGCGGATGCCGGCGTGGACGTGACACTCCCCGTCCCAGATTTGTAGTGACCGACCGACGATCCGTTCGACATATGTGCCGAGAAAAAGGTCCGGGCCGAACAGGATCTCGGCCTCCGCGCCGTGCTCGGCGAGGATCTGGCGGACAACCGCGACAGCGTTCGACGACGTGCAGCAGTAGTCGCTGAGGGCCTTGACCTCCGCGGAGGTGTTGACGTACATCACGACGATCGCGCCGGGATGCTCCGCCTTCCAAGCGGCGAGCTGCTCCGCGGTGATCGACTCGGCGAGTGAGCAGCCGGCGTCGAGGTCGGGGATCAGGACGGTCTTGTCGGGCGACAGGATCGCCGCTGTCTCGGCCATGAAGTGGACGCCGCAGAACGCGATCGTCGTCGCCTGCGTGCGCGCCGCCTGCTGCGACAGCGCGAGCGAGTCGCCAACGAGGTCGGCGACGTCCTGGACCTCAGGACGCTGGTAGTTGTGCGCGAGGATCACAGCGTCCTTCTCCCGCGCGAGCTCGCGCACCTCATCATGGAGTTCGGCGATTTCGGCGGGCTCGAGTGCCGCCGGGACAGCCGTTGCCATCGGGAGGCTCATAGTCGGGGCCGGTCGAGCGGCTGGAGAATCATCGCGAGGTCCAGTGCCGGCGCGGAGTGAGTCAGCGCGCCCATCGACACGAATTGTACGCCCGTCTCCGCGACCTCTCGGAGCGTCTCGAGCGTCACGCCGCCACTCGCCTCGAGACTCGCCCGTCCTGCCACCTGGGCCACCGCGTCGCGCAACTCGCCGGCGCTCATGTTGTCGAGCAACAAGCGCTCAACACCCGCCTCGAGCGCCTGCGCTATCTCATCCGCGTCGCGAACCTCGACTTCGAGCGGCAGGTCGGGCGCGTGCGCACGCGCCGCGCTAACGGCGGCCGCGATCCCGCCCGCGGCCGCGACGTGGTTTTCCTTGATCAGGATCGCGTCGTAGAGGCCGACCCGATGGTTGGTGGCTCCTCCAGCCGCGACAGCAGCCTTCTCGAGCACGCGGAGACCAGGGGTCGTCTTGCGCGTATCGAGGATCTGAGCCCCAGTTCGCTCCGCCTCACGCACGCATCGCGCCGCAAACGTCGCGATCCCCGACAGGTGCGCGAGGAAGTTCAGCGCCGTCCGCTCCCCCGCCAGGAGCACCCGTGCCAGCCCCTCTACTCGTAAGACCTCGCCACCCGCCTCCCGCCATTCGGCCTCGACAGCAACCCGCTCGACAACGCTGTCCGGATCGAGCAGCTGAAACGCAAGCGCCGCCGCATCCAGCCCGTAGATCACACCAGCCGCCTTCTGGCTGATCACAGCACGAGCACGCGCGTCAGCGGGCAGCGTGGCTTCGCTGGTGACATCGCCCGACCCTAGATCCTCCGCGAGAGCGCGCTGCACGAGCTCCGCGAGCCCCGGCGAAAACGTGAGGTCAGTCACTTGTCTTGGCGTAGCAGGTAGGCCCTGACGAACCCGTCGAGATCGCCGTCGAGGACGCGTTGCACGTCACCCACCTCGTAGTTCGTTCGGTGATCCTTGACGAGCGAGTAGGGATGTAACACGTAGGAGCGGATCTGGGAGCCGAAGTTGACGTCCTGCGCCTCGCCCTTCTCGCGCGCGATCTCCTCCTGGCGTGCCCGCTCCTCACGCTCGGCGAGCTTCGCGCGGAGCATCGCCATCGCTGTCTGGCGATTCTGGGTCTGGGACCGCTCGTTCTGGCATTGGACGACGATCCCGCTCGGGCGATGCGTGATCCGCACCGCCGAGTCCGTCTTGTTGACGTGCTGCCCGCCGGCCCCGCTCGCGCGGTAGGTGTCGACCTGAAGGTCGTCGTCGTTGATCTCGCTCTCGCCTTCGTCCTCGACGACCGGGGCGACCTCTAGCCCGGCAAAGCTCGTCTGGCGACGGTTGGCGGAGTCGAATGGGGAGAGGCGGACGAGTCGATGTACCCCCTTCTCGGCGCCGTAGAGGCCGTAGGCGTTCTCGCCACTCGCGCGGAACGTTGCCGACTTGATACCCGCCTCTTCGCCCGGGCTCAGCTCGAGCAGTTCGGCATCGAAGCCGCGCTTCTCGGCCCATCGCATCTCCATCCGCAGCACCATCTCGGCCCAGTCCTGGGCGTCGGTGCCACCGGCTCCGGCATTGACGGTGACGAGCGCGTCGCCCGCGTCATAACGACCGGAGAACAAACGCTCCTCCTCGAGGTCAGCAAGCCGAGCCTCGACCGACGCTATCGCGCCCTCAACCTCGCCGGCCAGCTCAGCGTCATCGACGGACAGCTCGACCAGCGTCTCGAGGTCCTCGACTGCCGACTCGACACTGCGGAAGAGCTCGAGGCGGCGCTGGACGCGAGCGTGCTCGGCTCCGACCTTCGCGGCGAGAGCCGGGTCGTCCCAGAAGCCCGGCTCGCCCATCTGCGCTTCGAGCGCGCTAACGCGCTCGCTCAGTGAAGCTGGGTCAAAGATAGTCCGCGAGCAGCTTCAGCTGATCGCGGACCGCGGCGAGCCTTGCGGGGGTCGGCTCCTCGCTGGGGACGCTGGCCATTTCTAAGACCCGTGACAGCGCTTGAACTTCTTGCCAGACCCGCACCAGCAGGGGTCGTTGCGGCCGATCTGCTCGTCTTCGCTGACGTGGCGCTGAGCGACCGGCACGAACGCCGCCGACTCCTCCTCCTGCTCCCCGAATGCCTCCTCCGCGAGGCCGGTCGCGGCACCGGCCGCGGCGGCGCCAATCGCGCCAGCACCGACCGCCGCCCCGGATGAGTAGGTGACGTTCGCCGCCCGCGTGGCGCTGCCGCCGGCCTGGTATGGCGCGACGGCGGGAGCGCTTCCGGCGCCGTTCGGACCTTGGACCTGCACCTCGACGTGGAAGATCATTCGCGTGAAGTCCGCCCAGACCGTGTTCATCAGATCGTTGAAGAGGATGAAGGCCTCGTTCTTGTAGGC
>DATAJI010000022.1:0-2752 GCA_036262195.1 Solirubrobacteraceae bacterium | reverse complement strand
GAGGAGGAGCCAAGCCTCGGCGTCGACGACTTCCGCTCTCGCCCGATCGTTTGCTGAGGCGATGCAAGCACCTGGCCGAACGAGTGCTCGGGCTCGGCGATCGGCGAGAACATCGGCATCGACGCCGAGCTGGCCTCGCCGCGCCTCGTAAGATTGTCGAAGGGATGAGCTCACGTTGGTGCTTCACGCCTATTGCGGCAGTGCTGGTCTCGGCGCCGTCGTGGCCGCTCCGGTGCTCGCAGCTTCGGGATCTTCGGCTAGCACCCCGAGCTTCGGTCTGACGGATCCATCCGCGTGCGGCGCGTGCGCGCTTGTGGCGAATACGGGGTCTCGTCGATCGCCGCGGGCCCTGCCTTCGTGCTGGCGCAGGCATTTGCCGGCCGAGCCGTTCGTATGGCTCCCTATGTCCGGACGGGGCAGGCTCGGAGCCCGGGCAATGCTGTGTTCAGCGACTCCCATCCTCCCTAGTCGGGGCACCTTTTCCACGGATGGTCAGCTGATTAGAGACCTACCCACGCGGTGGATCCAGGATTAACCGTCACGATCATCGCCCCGGCGAAGTGGTCTGAAGAACTCGCGAAGGTCGTTCGCGAGCACCGAAGGTTGTTCGGCAGCTGGAAAATGCCCCCCTGCGGGGAACTCGTTCCACCTCGTGACGTTGAAATGGCGCTCCGCGAGCGATCGCGGTGCGGACGGCATGCGGACGCGCTCGTGGGGGAACACTGCGACCCCGGTTGGGACCTCGACGCGGTCCTCCTCGAGGAGGGGAGGCGTCCGTCGCATCGTGTAATACGGCTTGAACGAGGTGTTGGCGGTAGCGGTCATCCAGTAAATGGTGAGCGTCGTGAGGATCCACTCGAGCGGAAGTCCACTGATCGACTGACCTCGACCGTCGCTCCACGCCCGGTACTTCTCGAGGAACCACGCAGCGAGGCCGATCGGCGAGTCCGTCAGGGCATATCCGAGCGTCCGCGGTTTGGACCACTGGATGTCCATGTACGCACCTTCGGTGGCCCGCCACTCAGTTTGGAATCGAACGTACTCAGCCTCCTCGGCCGTTGGCGTCCCCGACGGCGCCGGCATGCCGAATGCCGCCAGGTGGATTCCGACGAGACGTTCTGGATGCTGCCGGGCGAGTCGTGCGGTGATGCGAGCGCCGACGTCGGTGCCGTGAGCGCCGAACCGCTGATACCCGAGACCTTCGACGACAAGTCGCGCCCACCGATCTGCAACGTCGGCATCGACGAAGTCCGTCCTCGCGGGCACCTGCGAGAACCCATAGCCTGGAAGCGAAGGAGCGATGACATCGAACGCATCCTCGGGATCTCCCCCGTGCGCGGCGGGGTCGGTGAGGAGCGGAATGAGCGCCGAGTACTCCCAGAACGTGCTCGGCCAGCCGTGGGTGAGGACAACAGGGAACGGTCGCGGTCCCTTTCCCCGCTCGTGTACCGCATGGACCTGTTCCCCGTCCACTGTGACTCGGACGTGGTGGAACTCGTTCAGGCTCTGCGCACACGCTCGTACGTCGAACTCGCTCCAGGCGGCAACGACGTCACGCAGCGCCTGCGCATCCGTTCCGGCGTCCTCCGGCATCCCATCCTCCGGAGAGGGCCATCGTGCCTGAAGGAGCCGTCGCCGCAACTCCGCGGCCGACTCCTCGTCGAATTCCACGTTGAACTCGTCAGGCGATGTCACGGTCACGGCTGGGATCGTAATAGCGGTGACAAATCGTGGCAGGCGTCAAGCAGGAACGCGGAGCGAATCGGCAGGCTGACCGGCCAGCCCTGCATCCGTGATCGCTGGGGCATCCCGAAGCCAGGGCCGACCGTCTCGCAATGCGCGGAAAGCGCGCCCGACGCCCGCGAGCGCTCCATGGCCGAGTGCGGGGCGACCGGCGCTAGCCAGGAGCCCAGACGTTGCAAGCATCAGAGCAGCAGCGAACTCGCCGGCGGTGGCGCTACCGGTATCGGACCAGAGGCAGTCACGAAGCCGCCGACCGCTCATGTCCGCGCGAGCAGCAACGCGGGTCTCGACCCGTGCGTGGCCCGGCACCTGCTCGTCGCCAATCTCGGGGCCTGGAGCCTCGCGAGCCGTTGTTCGCAAAGCGTTCGGTTGTGAGACGCCGCTTCGATCGGACCCGACCGCGCACATCGGACTCCGAAGCGTGCGGTTGTCGATCCGATCTGAGACCCATCGCCCGCCGCTCCACGCCTACTGCTGGTAGCCCGATCCGTTCGCGAAGCGGGAGCGGCGAGTGGCTCCGCTTTCTGGGCATGAGCGAATGTCTGCCTCACTGGTTGACATCGGCGCTAACCTACAACCAGATGGTTGTAGGTGGGTTCTCTGAGGCAAACGCCGACCGCGTGTTCCACGCGATGGCCGACAAGACCAGGCGAGACATTCTCGCCCGCGTGGTCTTGCGCGAGCAGTCGGTCTCCTCACTCTCGCGGCAGTACGAGATGAGCTTCGCGGCGGTTCAAAAGCACGTCGCCGTTCTCGAACATGCCGAGCTGGTCACAAAGCATCGGCAAGGCCGCCAGCAGCTAGTCCGCGCGAACACCAACACCCTGCGTAGGGCCGTCGAGCTGCTCGATTCATACGAACAGCTCTGGGTGCAGGGCGCCAAGCAGATCACCGAACTACTCACAAGCGAGAAGGGAGAGGCAGATGACCGTCATCCGCTCTGAGCAGGACCCTGACAATCTGACACTCACGGTCGTGGCCGAATTTGACGCTGCGCCGGACGTCGTCT
>DATAJI010000021.1:0-2583 GCA_036262195.1 Solirubrobacteraceae bacterium | reverse complement strand
CTCCAGATGCGGGCGATCGAGCTGACGCGCGGCAACCAGCTCGTCGAGTTCGTGCTCGTCGTCGTCGTCGCGCTCGGGCTGGCGTTCCTCGTGCAGGCTTTCGTCGTGAAGCCGTACAGCATCCCGACCGGGTCGATGGAGCCAACTCTGATCCCGGGGCAGCGGGTGCTCGTCGATCGGATCGGCAACGACTTCTTCAACCCGTCGATCGGCGACATCGTCGTGTTTCATCCACCGGCCGGCGCAACCGTCGGCGGCGACGGGGTCTGCGGCGTCAAAGCAACCACGAATGAGCCGTGCCCGCGGCCGACGGCAAAGGAATCGAGTGAGACCTACATCAAGCGGGTCGTCGCGGTTGGTGGCGACACGATCGCGATCCGCGATGGTCAGGTGATCCTCAACGGCAAGCTCCAGAGGGAGCCGTTTGCGGACATCGCCGGCTGCGCCGGCGATTCGACCTGCACTTATCCGAAGCCGATCAAAGTTCCCGCCGGTTACTACTTCATGATGGGCGACAATCGTGGGAACTCCGACGACAGCCGGTTCTGGGGACCGGTGCCCGACGCCTGGATCATCGGTGAGGCCTTCGCCACCTACTGGCCGCCCGACCGCATCGGGTTCTTCTAGCTCCAACGCGCGCTCACGTCGCTCCGCGCGGCGGCGGCGCAGTGGACACCGTCTATTTGCTTTCGACCGCGCGCTCGGCGTGCGGCTGATTGCCGGGGCGGATGAGGCTGGCCGTGGCTGCCTGGCAGGGCCGCTCGTCGCTGCAGCGGTGCTGTTCGACTACCAGGCGCTGAGCACGCGCGAGCTACGCTCACTCAGCGCACTGAACGACTCGAAGCAGCACGATCACGCCGCGCGCGAGGAGCTCTACCCGCGCGTTCTGGCCAGTGCCCGCGCTGTCACTGTCGTGTCGCGTTCGGTGCGGAGCATTGACGGCAGCGGCCTTCACGTCACGAACCTCGGAGCGCTGGCGGACGCGCTCGCGGCGGTCGCATGCGCTGACTGCCTTTGCCTCGTGGAT
This sequence comes from Solirubrobacteraceae bacterium, assembly GCA_036262195.1. Taxonomy (GTDB): domain Bacteria; phylum Actinomycetota; class Thermoleophilia; order Solirubrobacterales; family Solirubrobacteraceae; genus Palsa-513. The sequence continues at coordinate 1,556 of DATAJI010000021.1, read as the reverse complement.
GGCTTCGCCGTACCCGAGTTCGGCTATGAGCAGCGCGCGATCATCGACGGCGACGCGACAAGCGCTGCGATCGCCGCCGCGTCGATCGTCGCGAAGGTGACGCGCGACCGGCTTATGCATCGTGCGGATGCGCTTCACCCCGGCTGGCAGTTCGCGACGCACGTCGGCTACTCGACCCCCGAGCATCGTGCGGCGATCGCGCGTCAGGGCGTCTCGCCGCTGCACAGGATGTCCTTCCAGTCCTCGGCGTACGAGCGGCTGGCGCTGTAGCGACGGCTTCGAGACGGCCTAGGGACCGGCCGACGGGCCGAACGTGACCGTCACGGACACCGATGGAACGGGGCCGATCACGGCGATCGAGCAGGACTGAAAGTTGAGTTGCTTGGCGATATCGGCGAGCTTTTTGCGCAGCGCCTTGATCCACTGCTTGAGCCGCTCCAGGAGGTCGTCGCTGATGCTGCCCTCGACCCCGGTGCCCCTGCTCTGGTCCTGATGGATCTCGGCGTTCATCACGATGATCAGCCCAACGATCTCAGCGTATGCGGACTCAGCGTCCGCGGGCGTCGCGGTGGACAGCTCGTCGATCGCTCCGATGCGGTTCGCGCGGAAGGCCGTCGCGAGATCGACCGTCGTCATGCTCCGGCGAGTGTCGGCGCGAGACGCCGGTGGCGAGAGACGACCGTTGTGTTCATCGCCGCAGCCTACTCGTCCTGACTGCGCCGCTCAGCGCGCGAGGCGCTCACGCGATGCTTTCGAACTGCTCGAGGGCGACTAGTCCGCCGCTCTGGTCGAGCACCACCGCGACGGCGTCGAAGCGCAGCTCGCGCCGGTGTGGTGGCTTAGGATGGTGCGCGAGCCACTCGGCGGCAAGCCTGCGGATCCTGCGTCGCTTCTGTGGAGTGATCGAGACCAGCGGATCCAGCCCGCCGGCGCGACGGGTCTTGACTTCGACGAACACGATCGAGTGACGATCGGCGACGATCAAGTCGAGCTCGCCGGTGCGCGTCCGGTGATTGCGGGCAAGTAGCTCGTAGCCGAGCCGTTCGTAATGCTCCAGCGCGAGCTGCTCGCCTGCGCTGCCGAGGAGTTGGCGTGGCGTGGGCATCGCGCGCGACCGTAAGGCTCGTGGGCCGGTCGCTTTGTGAAGGAACGCGACAAAAGTGCGACAGGACGGTGAAGGTGCTCTCGCTCGACGAGTCGTGACGCCTGCGCTTGGTGACATGTCGACATGCTCGTATGTGCACACGCCTTCGCCATCGACCGTGGCGCGGCGGCGCACGTGGACATCGAGCTGGATCTGCGCGCTGGGCTTCCGGGGCTTGCGGTCATCGGCCTCGGCGCCAGCACGGCGCGCGATCTGCGGGAGCGCGTGCAGGCGGCGGTGCTCAACAGCGGCTACGGCTTTCCCCGGCGCCGCGTCACGGTCAATGTCGCTCCGGCGCCGCGTCGTTGCGGCTCCGAGCTCGACCTCGCCGTCGCCTGCTGCGTGCTCGCCGTCGCTGGGCAGCTCGACCGCTGGCGACTCGAGCGCGTCGGTCTTTGTGCAGAGCTTGGCC
>DATAJI010000020.1:0-6585 GCA_036262195.1 Solirubrobacteraceae bacterium | reverse complement strand
AGCTCGACCTCGCCGCGATCGGTCCGGCAATCGAGCACCACCAGCTGTTTCCCAACCGCACGAACGTGTCGTGGTACCGGCCGCTGGCGCCCGGCGCGGTTCGGGCGCGGATTTTCGAGCGCGGCGTCGGCGAGACGATGTCCTCAGGGACCGGCGCGATCGGTGCGGCGGTCGCTCACCACCTCGCGGGCGGCGAGCGGCGGGTAACGGTCCTACTCGATGGCGGCGAGCTCGAGGTGGAGATCGACCTGGACATGAATGTCACACTGACCGGCTGGGCAGTGCCCGTCTTCGAAGGCAAGCTCGCCGATGACTTCGTCAAGGAGCTCAATGAGACACAGTGATCGTCTAGAGCGCATCCCTCCGTACCTGTTTGCTCAGTTGGAGCGAAAGATCGCGGATAAGCGCGCGGCCGGGGTGGACGTGATCACGCTCGCCATCGGCGACCCCGACACGCCGACCTACCCGCCGATCGTCGAAGCCGGGCAGCGCGCGCTGGCCAACCCCACCACGCATACCTATCCCTCCAATCGCGGCCGTGAGGAGTTTCGCCACGCCGTTTCGATGTTCTACGCCCGTCGCTTCGGGGTCGAGATCGATTTCGACGGTGAGGTGATGCCGGCGATCGGCGCCAAGGAGTGCATCTTCAATCTGAACCTGGCGTTCCTCGATCCTGGTGACGTGGCGCTAGCGGCCGACCCGGGCTACCCGGTCTACACAGGCGGCCCGCTGCTCGTCGGCGCCGAATGTGTGCGGATGCCGCTGGTTCCTGAACTCGGCTTCATCCCCGACCTCGACGCGATCGATGCAGCCACTCGCGAGAAGGCCCGCATCCTGTTCGTCAACTACCCGAACAACCCGACAGGCGCCATCGTCCCGGAAGGCTTCTTCGAGCGGCTGGTCGAGTTCGGCGCTGCGAACGACATCCTGATCGTCCACGACAACGCCTATTCGGAGACGACCTATGACGGATACGTCGCGCCGTCGTTCCTCGCGACTCCCGGTGCCAAGGACGTCGGTGTCGAGGTCTTCTCGCTCTCCAAGGGCTACAACATGACGGGCTGGCGCTGCGCCGCGATCGTTGGCAACCGCGACGCCATCGCGTCGTACTGGCGGCTCAAGACGAACGTCGACTCCGGCCTTTTCGAGGCCGTACAGCTCGCTGGGGCCGCGGCGCTGCAACCATCGCTCGATGTGTACGTGCGCGCCATGAACCAGGTCTACCAGCGCCGGCGCGATCTCGTCTGTGCCGCGCTCGCGGGGATCGGCGTCGATGTAAGGCCGCCACGTGGCACGATCTACATCTGGGCGCCGGTGCCCGCCGGCTTCGACAGCGCAGCCGCGTACTGTGAGTACGTGCTCGAAGAGGCAGCGGTCGTGCTATCTCCGGGCGGCGCCTACGGGCCTAACGGCGAGGGCTTCTTCAGGATCTCGCTGACAACGCCGGACGACCGCCTGAGCGCCGCGATCGAGCGGCTCGGAGGGCTTGTGCCATGAGCACCGGGCGCGCTCGTCAGCGCGCCATATGCATTGCCGCACAGACGACCCCCGCTGACCTGCTCGAGCTCGAGGAGCTGCTGCGCACCGCCGGTGTCGCTGTCCTCGGGACGGTGGTGCAGCAGCGCGAGCATCCGCACCCCAAGAGCTACCTCGGGACCGGCAAGCTCGCCGAGCTGAAGCAACTGGCCCAGGAGCTCGATGCAAACGTGATCGCCTGTGATGACGAGCTCACGCCGCGGCAGGAGCGCACGCTCGAGGAGGCGCTGGGAATCGCCGTGATCGATCGCACGGCGATCATCCTCGACATCTTCGCGCGACACGCGAACAGCGCCGACGGCAAGCTGCAGGTCGAGCTGGCCCAGCTCGAGTACAACCTCGCGCGGATGCGCGGGCTGTGGACGCACCTCGAGCGTCTCGGCGGCGGCGTCGGGACCCGCGGACCAGGTGAGGCACAGATCGAGACCGATCGACGCCTCGCGCGCAGCCGGATCGCCGCCCTCCGCCGCCGTCTTGCCGACGTTCAGGGTACGCGGCAGGTGATGCGGCGCGAGCGGGAGCGCTCGCAGATTCCACAGATCGCGCTCGCGGGCTACACGAACGCGGGAAAGTCGTCGCTGCTGCGCGCGCTGACGGGAGCCGACGTCCCGGTCGCGGACCGGCTTTTTCACACGCTCGACCCGACAACCCGGTCGCTAGAGGTGAACGGACGCGAGTACCTGCTGACCGACACGGTCGGGTTCATCCGCAAGCTGCCCCATCAGCTGGTCGATGCGTTCGCCGCGACGCTCGAGGAGACGCGCCGCGCCGCGCTGATCATCCACGTTGTCGATGCGAGCGCCGACGAGCAGGAGCTCGAGGCGATGGTCGCCGCGGTCGAGGCCGTCCTCGAGGAGATCGGCGCCGGCGACATACCGCGGCTCCTCGCGCTCAACAAGGCGGATCTCCTCGACGCCGCCGCCCGTACGCGGGCTTGGAGCGGACGGCGCGACGCTCTACTCGTCTCGGCACAGAGCGGGGAGGGCCTCGACGCGCTGCGCGAGCGGGTCGACGCCACTTTCGTACGGATGCTCGAGCCGGTCGAGCTGCTGCTTCCCTACAGCGACGGCGGCCAGCTCGCTGAGCTCCACGCGCTCGCCGGCGAGCTGCACCGCGAAGACACCGAGCAGGGCGTACGCGTAACGGCGCTGCTCACGCCCGCCTCGGCCAAGCGCTTCGCTCGCTACAGCACCGCCGCAGCGAGCCGCAACGGCAGATGAGGCTGGAGTTCGCACGGCTCGAGGCGGAGGCCGTGGTGCCCACGCGGGCCTACATCGGTGACGCCGGCCTCGATCTCTACAGCGTCCAGTCAGTCCGGATCGGGCCGGGTGAGCGCGCGAGCGTCGGTACCGGGGTCGCCGTCGCGATACCAGACGGGCACGCCGGGCTTGTGCTACCGCGCTCGGGCCTGGCGGCGCGGCACGGCATCGCGCTAGTGAACGCCCCGGGCCTGATCGATTCCGGCTATCGCGGCGAGTTGCGCGTATTGCTGCTCAACACCGATCGCAGCGAGGCGTTCGTGGTTGAGCTCGGTGACCGGATCGCCCAGCTCGTGGTCGTCTCCCTGCCAGAGGTCGAGCTGCACGAGCGCGAGACACTCGACGACGCGCCTCGTGGAGAGCGCGGCTTTGGTTCTAGCGGGTAGCAGCTTCAAAGGCCGGCGGCGTCTAGCGCGTTGGCATGCGCCGCGTCCTCGAGCGTGTCGTCGAGCGCTTCCAGATCACCGGGATCTAGCGCCAGGGCTCGAGCGATCAGCCAGTCGCAAAGCCAGCTGTTCTTTGGCAAGAGCGGACCGTGCACGTACGTACCGATGACGTTGCCGCTGCGGGCCCCCTCGAAGCCGCTGCGTCCGTCGTTGCCGTGTCCACGGATCACGCGGCCAAGCGGCTCTTGGCCGGCGGCGAGAGTGGTCCGACCGGCATGGTTCTCGAATCCGACGATCACCGCATCGTCGAACGCCACTGCGATATTCCCGATCAGGCGCTGACCGTCGTCGCGGACCGTCACGATGTCCAGCAGCCCGACGCCCTCGACGTGCTCGTCGCCGATCTCATATGAGTGTCCGAGCAACTGGTAGCCGCCGCACACGCCGAGCACGATCGCCCCGCGCGCAGCGGCCGCGTGCAGCGCGTCAGCCTTAGCGCTGACAAGGTCCTCCGCACAACGGAGCTGATCCGCGTCCTGCCCGCCGCCGATGTAATAAAAGTCGTGCTCGTCGCGCAATGCGTCCCCGAGCGTGCTCGGGGTGAGGAGCAGCTCGATCCCGCGCCAAGCGCAGCGTCGCTGCAACATCAGCAGGTTGCCGCGGTCAGCGTAGATGTTCATCAGCTCGGGGTAGAGCGCGCAGAGGCGGAGGGTGCCTGGGCTCATCGGGGGCGTGCCTCGAGCAGGACGACCTGGCTCCCGGCGTGCTGTGCTGTCGGCGGGATGCCTAGCACGTCGCGATATGCGAAGCCGGCGGCGATCCCTTCGGCGGCGAGTGTCGCCGGCTCGAGGCGTGCGAGCGCCGTCACGTCAAGCGACACGCTGTCCGAGGAGCCATCGAACGCCGTGCGGCGGCGCTCGAGTAGGACGCGTCCTGCGGTTTCACGCAGAGCTGTCGGCGCGCTGGCGTAGCGAACGCCGCCATGCTCGACGACATCGGCGGCGAGCTCGAGCTCGAAGGGCTGCACGTCGCGACCGAGTAGCGCCAGCGCGAGCAGCCCACCCGGGGCCAACGCGGCGTGAGCGCAGCGCAGGAACGCCGCACGATCCTCGAGCAGCTGTACGGTCTGCATCGCGACGATGCACAGCAGGACGGGGGCGTCGAGCTCGAAGTCGCAGGCGTCCGCGTCGATCACCTCGATCGGCAGGCCGGCGCTCCGGCGCCTGAGCTCGGCGGCCAGCTCGTCGTCGCGCTCGACAGCGATCACCGGGTGGCCGTCGCGTGCGAGGTCGAGCGCAACTCGCCCGGTGCCGGCGCCGATCTCGAGCAGGGGGCGGCCACCACGTGAGGCGGCGAGCTCACGCCAGAGCGCCAGGTCGGCCCGATAGGCGCCGCATTCGAGGTCGTGCCAGATCACCGATGGCACGCTCACGCGCGTACCCACGAGCTTCTCGCCTGGCCACGCTTGCGCAGCACCTCGCGCAGCTCGAGCATCGCGGTGTATGTCGGCAGCGCGTAGATCGTCGACTCACCTGCGCCGTCGATCGCGGCGTCGATCGCCTGCGCGAGATCTGACTCGACCCTGATCCGCTCGGGCGCTACGCCGGCGTACTTGAAGCGCAACGCCAGCTCGGCGGCGCGGGTGCCAGCGCAGGTCAGGCGAGCAACGCCTGACGCGAAGTCCTCGAAGTCGGCATCCCAGATCCAGGACACGTCGCGACCGTCGGCGTCGCGGTCGTTGAGCACGGCGAGCACGTGGTGCTCGCCCGCGTCGAGCGCGATCGTGCGCAGGAGCTCGTTAGCTCCGGCGGGGTTCTTCATCAGCATGATCTGGAGCTCGTGGCCAGCGGCGGTCACGCGCTCGCCCCGTCCGAACATCGGTGCCGCCGCGGCGAGGCCGTCGATGATCGCCGCTAGCGGTATCTCCAGTGCGGTCGCGAGCGCCGCCGCGGCGAGGGCGTTGTAAACGTTGTAAAGCCCGGGGAGCGATAGCTCAACCTCGCCGCTGCCGGCGGGCGTTCGCAGCTCGAAGCGCGCCGACTTCACCCCGTCGAGGCACACCGCGTGCGCGCTCACATGCGGCCGTGGTCGCCGCTCGCCGCAGTTGGGGCATGCGTAAACACCGAGGTGGCCGACGTACACGCGCTCGTACTCGTAGGCACCGCCGCAGCGGCGGCACTGCTTCGAGTCAGCGGCATGGGCGAGTCCGGCGGGCCGAGCCATGCTCTCATCCTCGATGCCGAAGTAGATTGGATCGGCGGCATCGGCGCCGAGTGCGGCGACCAGCGGATCGTCCGCCCCGAGCACGAGCCGCCCTGTCGCCTCGGCCACGACCCCGGCCCAGCGCTCGGCGATTGTCTCCAGCTCGCCATAGCGGTCGAGTTGGTCGCGGAAGAGGTTGGCGAGCACGACCACCCGTGGTCGGAGCGCTTTTGCGATGCTGGCGAGCCAGAACTCGTCAACCTCGAACAGCCCGAGCTTCGGAGAAGGCCCGCGCGCGGTGCGGGCCGCCAATAAAGCCGAGGCGATGCCGCCGGCCATGTTGGCGCCGGCGAAGTTGTCGACCGTCGTGACGCCGGCGCGAGCGAGGATCGATCCGCTCAACGCGGCGGTCGTCGTCTTCCCGTTGGTCGCCGAGATCACCACGCTGCCGCGCGGTAGGCCGGCGGCGAGCCGTGCGATCGCGGTCGGGTCGAGGGCGAGCAGAACGGTGCCAGGGAGGCTCGTCGCGCCCCGTCCGCTGCGGCGCGAGGCGACGCCCGCGGCACGCGCGAGCGCTGCTTTCGCGGCGAAGACGCTCATCGGGCTGAGCCTGCCGAGACGGTCAGCCGGTCCAGCCCTGCTCGGCCATGAACTGCTCGACCTCTCGCGGGCGGTCGGTGACCACGTAGGCATCGATCATCGCGCCGTCGGTGTTGATCGTGATCGAGAGACCAGATGTCACCGGGCGCACCTTCGAGATCGGCGCTACCGGGCGGCCGGAGCCCATTCGTGGGGTCACGCGGCCGGTCGCTACCCGGTGCACCGCCGGGTGCTCCGCGAGTCGGTCGAGCAGGCGCCGGTAGCCCTTTGTGGACGAGTGCTTGTGGTGTGTCTGCTTGGGGCTCATGGGCTCGCGGGCGACGAAGCCCAGCGAAACCCATTATGCGCCCCGCCCGGAGTCGCTTCTCAACCGGCGGCGCCGGCCTTGGCACGGGCGGCGTTTCGCTTGCGACGTCCGAACTGCGTGAGAATCACGAGCGCGACGATGTCAAGCAGCACGCCGAGCAGGACGGCCGGCGGCAAGGAAAGCCCTCCGAACGGGAGCGATATCAGCTCGACGAGGCCCGACCCGAGCGCGATGATCGCGATCACGAGTGCGGCGCCGATCAGGATGCCGCGGATCCGGCGCAGGATGCCTGCGC
>DATAJI010000019.1:0-3721 GCA_036262195.1 Solirubrobacteraceae bacterium | reverse complement strand
AGGTCAGATTTGCTTGTTTTGGTACCCGTTTGGTACCCGTTTTCGGGTCGGATCGGGCGCCTTCTCGGCGGGTGTCGTCACAGTGGCGAAAGGCGGGCTCGGAGCACCGCCGAAGCTAGTGCATAGGAGCATGTACGAAAGCTAGTGCTACGATCCTTTCGTATGGTCGATGGTGCGAAAGGTTCCGAGACGTTCCGGTGGTCGGAGGAGCTGTGGCAGCCCTCGACGCTCGCTCTCACGGGTGTCCCCAAGCGTGCGCGTCGCGCTGCGCGGATCAGAGCCTACGTGCCAGCCGGGCTGGCAGGCCAATCGTTCTCGCTCGACGCCACTGGCGTGCAGGCGGTGATCGACGCGCAGGACGCGGTCCGCGAGGCGCAACAGTACGCCGATGCTGTGGGCGTCAACACCATCGCTCAGCAGTTGCTGCGCTCGGAGGCGATCGCCTCAAGCCAGATCGAGGGCATCGATGTGCCGGGGCACCGGGCCCTCGCCAAAGCCGCCGCCGGCAACCAGCACAAGCCCGGCGCGCAGCTCGTGCTGGCGAACATCGAAGCCGTCCGCTGGGTGTACGACTGGGCCGCATCAAGCAGTGATCCCTTCTCGCCAGAGGTGATCTGTGAGATCCACGCGAAGCTCGCGACCGCCGATCGCCATCTCTCCGCGCACCCTGGGGAGATCCGGACCCGGCAGAACTGGATCGGCCGAGATCCATATACACCAGTCGGAGCGGACTTCATTCCCCCACCCGCGCGCGAGGTCCCAGAGCTGCTGCAGGATCTGTGCACCTACGCTAACCGCGACGACGTCGCACCGGTCATCCAAGCGGCCGCGGTTCACGCCCAGTTCGAGACGATCCACCCATTCGCCGACGGCAACGGACGCGTGGGCCGCTCCTTGATCGGCGCGATCCTCGCGCGCCGTCAGGTCTGCCAGGACGTCATCCCTCCGATCAGCCTCGTGCTCTCGCGCGACCGCTACGCGTACATCGACGCGCTGACAACCTGGCGCTTCGAACTTGACGGCCATCGCCAGTGGATCGCGGAGCTCGCCTCAGCCTGCGAGGCCGCGGCACTTGCGTCAACCCGGCTCGCTGGCCAGGTCGCTGCTCTCCAAGAGCGCTGGCGCGAGGCGGCCGGGCACCCCCGGCGCGACTCGGCCGCCGCGGCAATCATCGACGCGCTCCCGGCCTATCCCATACTCGACGCCAGCTCGGCTGCGACCGTGACGGGCCGCAGCGAGGTCGCCGCCCGACAAGCGCTCAACACCCTCACCGACAGCGGCGTGCTCGAACAGGTGACCGTCGGCAAACGCAACCGGATATGGGAAAGCGTCGGGCTGTTCGCCCTCATCGATGAGATGGAACGGGAACTCAGCGCCGGGCTACGCGGCGCAGCCGGGACCCAATAGCGACGCCGACGACTTGGACCGCGCCTTCCGAGAAGCCCGGCACGACCGACATGGCTGCGATCGGTCGCCCGCGGTCAGAGGCCGCTGGCCAAGGGCGACGCCGGCGTTGAGCGAGCGGGTGATACCGGGCGTCATCGCGCGTCGAGGACCGCAAGCGCTCTTCTCCCTCCGCTGGCCCGCGCCCGGGCGATGTCACGCGGCGGGCCACCACCTTCCACATCAGTCCCCAGGGTCCCAATCGGCTCCCGGCGCGGCACCGACGGGGTCGTCGTCGGCCGCTGTGGCCGCCAAGCCAGGGCCGTAAAGACGGTCGAACTGGCGACGCCACTCGGGGTCTTCCTGCTCGAGTCGACTCAGCGCCTCAGCCAGGAGACCCCGCTTGCGTCCCAACCGGCGCAGCTCGGTTACCTCAGTGGCGAGGTCGACGAGAGGCGAGCGGGGATGCGCTGCCGCTTGTAATCCGGAACGGTGACCGTCGGCACGAGCCCGGACGCCACCCACTTGTCGAGCGTCGCGGGCGTGACGGCGAGCAGACTTGCCGCGTCAGCCTTCGAGTAGTGCGGAGTCTCACACTCGAACGAGTGCTCCAACGCGTCCGCTCGGGCACCGGCTCGAAGTGCGACGCCTCGTCAACCCGCAGCAGGGCGAGTCCCCGCAGCCGTGCGTAGTCATCCGCCACGGGCGGCTCCAGCGTCATCTCGGTCAGCGCGATCGCCGCGTCGATCCGTCCCGCCGCGACCCCCGGCGTGATCCGCTCGAGCGTCAGCTTCCCGTCGCGCCGCGGGTGTTTGCGCATCACCTCGGCCACGCGATCGATCGAGTCGGCGAGCAAGATGGCCTTGGCCAGCACGCCGAGGTTGTTGTCGATCAGCACGCCGACCGCGTGGGTCTCGCCGCTCGCATGGCGAGCCTCGAGGAACACGGTGCAGGCGTCGTCGAACACGTCCTCCCGCATTACGGCCGCCCCGGTGATCTTCGCGTCGCCGACCTCGCCGAACCAGCTCGGTCTCCCGTCGCCTGAACCCAGCTCGAGCTGCTTGGCGAGTTCGCCGGCGCGCATGCCGAGCTCACCGTCGTCCACCGCAGAGATGATGCTCAGGGCTGTCCGGGCGCCCTCGCCGCCCAGTTTGGCGGCAGCCTCGATCAGCGGCTCGCCGAGGATCAGGCTGTAGTCGGGCGACGCCGCCTCCTCGAGCGGCGGCCTGTATCGCTGATCCCAGAGCACGCCGAGCACGTGGGACGCCCAGAGTTCAGCGTCGAGCGGGCTCGTCAGCTCCTGCGCCGCGCGCACGATCCAGCGCGCGACGCTGTCGGGTCCGGGAGGGGCGCCCGCCCGACGAGCCGCGTCACGCTCGCGCCGGACCGCGACCTTGGCGGGATGGCCGCTCGGTCGACGACTTCGCTTGCCCTTGCTCACCGTCCGGCAGACTAATCGCCGTGTGACGGGGGAGTCCAAGGCGAAAGCCGCACGCTGCGGCAAACGCCAGCGAGCGTAAGAGCACTTTGCGAGCGCGTCCACGCGGACGCGGAACGAGGTCGTCGTAGCGGCGGGCCGTCAGCGCCACGGGCCCTCGAGCGGCACCGCAAAGAAGCGCGCACCGAACGCAAGCGTGCGTTGACCGGTGTAGATGACGATCCCGGCTCGTAGTCGTGACCCGAGCTGATCGCGCATGTGCTTGAGCCCGTGGAAGTCGCGTTCTCGGACGGTCGCAGACGCTTTTACCTCGATGCCGACCAGCTCGCCGGAGGGGCGCTCGGCGATGATGTCGACCTCGCGTTCCTGCTCTCGGTAATGCCAGAACGTCAGTGGCGCCACCGACCAGGACGCCTGGCGCTCGAGCTCGCTCGCGACGAACGTCTCGAACAGCGCCCCGGCGAGTCCGTCGTCGTTGCGTACCGCTGTTCGTCGATGCCGATCAGCCCCGCTTGCAGCCCGGTGTCGGCGACGTACGCTTTCGGCGCTTTGACCTGCCGCTTGCCGAGGTTGGCGTGCCAGGGACGCCGAATCCGCACGAGAAACCGGCGCTCGAGGACGTCGAGGTGGGTCTTCGCGGTCTTGCCGTCGATGCCGGCGTCTCGACCGAGCGTTCTGGTAGCGGGCGAGCGCAGCCGACCGAGCGGCGATGAGTCGCAGCACCGTCCCGACCGACCCCGGGTCATGGACACGCGCGGCGTCGGCCAGGTCGCGGTCGAGGATCGAGCCGACGTAGCTCTCGAAGAACCGGGCCCGGGCGGCTCCCGTCCTGGTGAGCGACTCCGGGAACCCGCCGGTGAGCAGCCTCCGGGCATATTCGCTGCGACCGACCGGCGCATC
>DATAJI010000018.1:0-2121 GCA_036262195.1 Solirubrobacteraceae bacterium | reverse complement strand
GTCGGGAACCGCTGCGTCGTTGCGGCGTCATATCTAGGAGCCATCAGATCGCCAACAGGAGGAGCATGTCTGCCGGAAGTCGCATCAGCCGCCGTCGCCTATTCGCCGCGAGCGGCGGCCTGGCCGCGAGCGGCGTGTTCTCCGCGGCGCCCCTCGCGGCGATCACGAGACGCGCGCCGCTCGCCGAGGGCGGGGCACTCCCGGTAGCCCAGATGCTCGCAGTGCTCGAAGCCGGAGGCACGGTCATCGATGGCGTGCTCCGCGTCGAGATTGCCCGGGACGACATCGGCGACGTGGCCGGCCCGGCAGGCGTGACATTCACGCCGGAGTTTCAGATCCACGGCTCGCTCGCGTTCCAGCCGCTGCGCAACGGGCTCGCGCTGCTGAACGGCTACCACCCGGTGCTCGCGACCGAGACCAACGCTTTCATCGACGGCGTGCGCGACAGCGGCTTGACGGTTCAGGGCTTCGCCCAGCACTACACGGAGCTCGAGCCGCAAGTGTGGTTTGTGCACTTGCGGGGCTACGGTGGCCCGGAGGGTCTCGCGCGCGCGATACGCAACGCGTTTGGCGCAACCGCGACGCCCTTCCCGCAGACTGCGCCGAGCACCCAGCCGGGCCCGATCGACCCCGCGCTGCTGGCGAAGATCCTCCACGGACGAGCGCAGATCACCAGCGGCCGCGTGGTCCGCGTTGGTGTCGCGCGACGCGATCGGATCGCGCTTGCCGGCATCGCACTCTCCCCGGCGGCAAACGTCTCAACCTCAGTCGAGTTCCACCCGATCGGCTCGAGCGGTGGCGCGGCCTGGGCCGCGCCGGCGTTCTCGTTGACTGGCGCGGAAGCCTTCCTGGTCGTCAAGAAGATGCGCAGCCAGAACTGGTTCGTCAACAGTCTCTGTAGCCACCAGACCGACGAGCAGCCGCCGCTCTACTTCTCCCACATGCTCAAGTCGGGAAACCCCTATGAGCTTGCTCGCGAGATTCGTCTCGGGCTCGAGTTGACCAACTCGGCATGAGGCGGTGGACCGCGCTGCGCGCTAGAGCTCAGCGAGACGGTGATGGATCAGCTGGACCGCCATCGAGCCCTCACCAACGGCTGAGGCGACGCGCTTGACTGAGCCGGAGTGGACATCGCCGACCGCGAAGATGCCACGCCGGCTCGTCTCGAGAAAGAGCGGTCGCTGACCGTTCCAACTCTCGAGCTGCTCGTCCGGAACGTCGCGGCCGGTCAGCAGGAAGCAGTGCTCGTCCATCGCGACGTGGCCACTCAGCCAGTCGGTGTGCGGAGAGGCACCGATGAACACGAATAGCGCCTTTGCCGCGAGCTGCGCCAGCTCGCCGCTGCGGCGGTCCTTGACCGTGACGCTTTGGAGCGCCATGTCGCCGCTGAGCTTCACGATCTCGGTCTGCATGAGGACCTCGATCTGCCCTTGCGCCTCGATCTCCTTGATCAGGTAGCGCGACATCGACTTCGCGAGGCTGTCACCGCGGATCAACAGCCGCACGCTGGCGGCGTGCTGGGAGAGGAACATCGCCGCCTGGCCCGCCGAGTTGCCACCGCCAACGATCACGACTGGATCGGTCGCGCACCGCAGGCCTTCGGTGAGCGTCGCGGCATAGTAGATGCAGCCCGCGCTCTCGCAGCTCGCGTAGCCCGGCACGTCGAGCTTTCGGTACTGCGCGCCGGTCGCGACGATGATCGTGCGACCGTTGACGATGCTGCCGTCGGCGAGCTCCACGGCGAAGTGGGTGTCCGCGTCGGTCAACGCGACGGCCTCGGCCGGCACCACGAGGCGCGCGCCAAAGCGACGGGCCTGCAGTTGCGCGCGCTCGGCGAGCTCGCTACCGGAGATGCCAGTGGGAAAGCCGAGGTAGTTCTCGATCCGCGCCGAGGTGCTCGCCTGACCGCCGAACGCGATGCCGTCGATCGCCTGCGTGTCGAGCCCCTCAGACGCACCGTAGACCGCGGCGGCGAGGCCGGCGGGCCCGCCACCGACGATCACCAGATCACACATCGACGGCGGCGCCCCGCGCGAGCCGAGGCCGAGCATCGCGGCGAGCTCGGCGTTCGAGGGGTTGCGCAGAACGCCGCCGCCACCGATCACGACTGGCGTCTCGTCC
>DATAJI010000017.1:0-2234 GCA_036262195.1 Solirubrobacteraceae bacterium | reverse complement strand
TCAATCCGCTGTCGATGGCTGCCGCGCCGGATGCGGTCGCCGACCAGGTGGTGGGGGCGCTGCGCGCGCTCTTCAGCGAAGGCGAGGTGCGCGGTAGCTCGGACCGCTACCTGCGCAACGCCGTTATCGCTGCCCTCGCCTGCGAACCCAGCGCGACGCTCTGGCACGTCGCCCGTCTGCTCGAGGTGGGGGAGGCCGGCACGGCCGCGCGCGCCGCGGCAGCCGAGCGTTTGATCCCGCTACCAGCGTATGCCGAGATCGCTACTTTCCTAGCTGAAGAGCTGCCCGTGCAGCTCGCGGCAGCGCGTGCCACGACGACCGCAAAACTAGACGCGCCGTCCAACAAGCTAGCCCGACTGCTGAACTCACCGGCGGTCAAGCGAGTGCTGCTGAACGATTCGTTGTCGATCGATCTCGACCGCGTGATCGATCGGGCCGAGGTGCTGGTAGTGCGCGGCGCGCTCGGTGAGATCGGCGCGGGAAACGTCGCGGTACTGATGCAGCTTCTGCTCGGGATGCTCGATGCGGCCCTGTCGCGGGTGCAGGATCGCCGCGCCGCGGGCGAGCGCCATGCCGTCGCGCTGAAAGTCGACGAGGCGCCGCTCGTGATCAACGAGGGATTCGCGCAGACGCTCGCGCTCAAGCGCTCGGCAGGCCTCGAAACCGTCGCCTGCTGGCAGACCGACGCGCAGTGGCCGATCGAGCTCCGCGACCAGCTCGACGCGCTGTTTGCTCATCGCGTCCTGTTCGCCACGGCCTCGGCTGCGGATGCGCGCGCGGCATCGGGCCTGCTGCTGTCCGAGTTCTCCGATCAGCTACGCCCGAGCGATGAGCAGACGATGCGCCTAGCGACGCCCGACGTCCGCCTGCACCTGCCGCGCCACACGGCCATCGTCAGCTGGACCACGCCGGCAGGTCGTGAGCGACCGTTTATCGCAACCACGTTGCCGATGACCGTCGATCGCTCGCGGATCGAGCGGCACGCGGTGCGTCAAATGGCGCGTGGCGCTCACGAGTTGCGCGAGCTGGTCCCGCCGGCGGACCTGTTTGCTTTGCAGTCGCCTCCAGCCGCTGTGCAGCCGGCCCCGGAGATCTTGCAATCGCCTCTGCACTCGGCCAGTGAGCCGCCGCCGAGCTTCGGCGAGCTGTGCGACCTCGACGCGTCAGTACGGGTCAGGTGGCTGCCGCTGAGCGCGCCGCGCCGGGACGTCTCGGTGGCTGCTGAGGATCGGGAACTGCTCGAGTGGCTGGTCGGAGCGCGTTGCGCCCTGACGACACAGGTTCACCGCCGGGTGCGGCCAGGCCGCGCGCTGACTACGACGCAGCGCCAGCTGAAGCGTCTTGCCGACGCGGGGCTGGTCGCCCGCTTTCAGCTGCACCGGCCCGACGGCGGTGGCGTCCCCCAGTGCTACGTCGCAACAGCCGCGGCCATCGAGCTGCTCTCGACTTCGAGAAGGAGCGCACCGACCCTCGGCGAGGATGCCCTGCCCGGGCTGCTCAACGACCTGCACCTCGTCGGCTGGCTGCTCGCGTTTGAGAGCTGCGCCGCCGGCGCGGTCAGCGAAGTGCTCGGACCAGGGCGCGCGAGGATCGCCCCGGGCGGACAGCGCGCCCTATCTCCGGCCGACCTCGAGCTCGCGCCGGGCTTGCGGCCGCGCGACTTCCACCGCGCCGGCCAAGGCGAGCGACGCGTCGTCGAGACGTTCGCGGCAGTCCGCCCCGACGCCGTCGTCGAGCTGCGGCTCGATGGCCCGCTCGCGCGGCACGTGGACCTGCTCGTCGTGCGCGAGCCGCATTGCGAAGCCGGCTGGCTCGAAAGCTACGACCACCTCGTCAGCGGCTGGTGGCGCAGCGTGCCGCGATACGCGCGCCTTGGTGCTCCGCCGCTCGTGGTGGTGCTTTGTACTGATCCCGCGCGCGCGGTGCAGCAGGCGCGGAGCGCGGACTCCGTGCTCAGCGCAACGCTCGCCCGCATCGGCGCCGATCCAAGCACCTGGGAGAGACCGGGGCGGGCGCGAATCTACTTCGCCGCCGAAGGGGACGCCCACGCGGGGAGTCTCGCTGCGCTGCGAGTTCCGGAGCTGCCCCCAGACGCGCGCGCCGCCGGCCGCGATGAGCTCTTGCGCGTCGAGCTGCTCGTGCCCCGCCCGGACACACAACAGCGCGCGACGCCGCCACCCTGGCGCTGAATGCGCTCGCCAGGCGTTTCAGTGCGATTGCCCCCGACTGCATCC
>DATAJI010000016.1:0-4095 GCA_036262195.1 Solirubrobacteraceae bacterium | reverse complement strand
GTTCTCGAGCGCCTCGCGTAGTGCCTCTTTGGTGAGGATCTCGGCAGCGCGCTCGTAGGGCGACTCGGCCCGCTCGTCGGCGATGAATTGTCCGAACTCAGACTCCTCCTCGTCACCGACGGGCTTCTCGAGCGAGATCGGAGCCTGCGCTGAGCGCTTGATCGAGTCGACCTCCTCGGGATCGATCCCGGTCACCTCGGCGATCTCGTCCGGCGTCGGCTCGCGGCCGAGCTCGGTCACGAGCTTGCGCTCGGCTCGCCCGATCTTGTTGAGCTTCTCCACAACATGGACCGGGATGCGGATCGTTCGCGCCTTGTCGGCGAGCGCGCGGGCGATCGCCTGGCGGATCCACCAAGTCGCGTAAGTCGAGAACTTGAAGCCCTTGCGGTAGTCAAACTTCTCCGCGGCGCGTACGAGTCCAAGCGTGCCCTCTTGAATCAGGTCAAGGAACGGCAGGCCCTGGTTGCGGTAGTTCTTTGCGATCGAGACGACAAGCCGTAGGTTCGACTCGACCATCTTCTGCTTTGCGTCGAGATCACCGCGCTCGATGCGCTTGGCCAGATCGACCTCCTCCTGAGCCGTCAGCAGGCGCACCTTGCCGATGTCCTTCAGGAACAGCTGCAGCGAGTCAGTTGTCATGTCCGGCTTGAGATCAAGCGCCGTCTTGGCCTTGCGGCGCCCGCGCTTATCCGGTGCTCGTTCGACCTCGGAGCCAGCCGCAGTCGCAGGGTCGATGTCCTCGACGAGCTCGATCTCCGACTTCTCGAGGAATCCGTGTAGCTCCTCGATGTCCGACTCGTCCATGTCGAGCTCCGACACGGCACCCTGGATCTCGGCGTAGGTGAGGACGCCGACCTGCTGTCCCTTGGTTACGAGGCCTTTGACCTCTTCAAGCTCTTGAAATTCTGCTACTGACATGTCTTTCCGTTTCCGTGTGCAGGCGTCAAGCGATAGCGCTTGATCGCGCATTCTGCGTTGATCTGGGTGAGAATCGCTCGAGCGCGAAGCGGCCGCGCGAACGCACGTCCCTGATTTTACGCGCTTTACTTTGTGTAGTCAACGTCTCTTTCTCGTATTTCCCCGGTTAAACGGGGGCTTTACCACCATCAACGACATCCGTATCGGCATTCGAGGGCCGCGAGTCGCGTCCTGCCGGACAAGTAGCTCTTACTAGTACGTAGAACGTGGCCGATCGTTTCAAAGTTGCTGGCGTTGGCCCATTTTGGCGGCCGTCCGCGCGAGCAGCGCGTCGCATAACACCAGGCGAGCCGCGCTCGCCTCGCATCGCCGCTCGCTCGCAGCAGGCGAGTCGTCCCGAGCCCGATATACTCGCCGACTGCCAGGCCCAATTGCGTCGTGTCCGCACGACGGGAGCGGGGGAACCAATGCGGAGAAAGTCTCCGCGGGGGCGAATTCACCGGCATTCCGGTGGTAGCGCAGACAGCGCGAGCCCGACAGCTCACCCCGTAGGCCAAGGCACAGCGGAGTGACTTGATCGTGCCCACGCACATAGCGTCTCGTTGGCTGGTTGGGGGTCTCCTCACAGCGGCTCTCGGTTGCGCGATGGCTGGCACCGCTACGGCCTCAAACGGCGGCACCGCAGCGGGCACGCACGCGGTGGGTAAGCCAGCGCCGGGTCCCGTCGGGTCGACGCTCGGAACCATCACCTTCACGCCTTCAAGCGTCGTGCAGGGCCAGGTCACGCTCGCCACAGGCGCGCTCGCCACGTCCGACGCCGGCCAGCCCGTGGCGCTCGAGATCGAATCCAAGCCCGACGTCTGGGACGCAGTCGCGACGAGCACGGTCGCGCCGGACGGCGCCTTCAGCATCGGCTGGCACGCGAAGGTCGTCGGCACGTTCAGCATGCGGGTGGTCTCTGGGGCGCTGGCATCAGCGAGCGCGACGGTCAGCACCCCGGAGGCTTCACTGAGCATCTTCCGCCCGGTGATCGCGACGTGGTACGGCCCAGGACTCTACGGGCACCGCACCGCATGCGGCGAGATGCTCACGCGTCACATCCTCGGCGTCGCGCATCGCTCGCTGCCGTGCGGGACGCCGGTCACGCTCTACTACGGCAGCGAGTCGATCACGGTGCCTGTGATCGATCGCGGGCCGTACGCCAACGGCGCAATCTTCGACCTCACATCGGCGACCGCGCAGGCACTCGGAATCACGGAGACCGTCAAGCTGGGCTTCACGGCGGAGCGCGGCCTGAAGATCTCGCCAACCAATTGGTACCCCGCGGGCAGCACCGGGCCCACCGGCGTCAGCGGGGTCTCCGGCACCACCGGCTCTAGCGGCTCGACCGGCGGCGGCGCGCTGGCCGGCGGAGCGGCTGCACCGGGCTAAAGGGCCGCGAGCTTCGCGCGGTCGTGGCGGGCGAAGATCCGTCTGATCGTGCCCGAGCGCGAGCGCATCACGAGCGACTCGGTCGTGGCGCCGCTCGCGCCCTCGTAGCGGACGCCGGCCAGCACGTCGCCGTCGGTCACACCGGTCGCCGAGAACAAGCAATCGTCGCTTGCGATCAGCGCGTCGCAGTCGAGCACGCGCTCGAGGTCATAGCCCGCCGCCAGCGCTGCGTCGCGCTCGGCGTCATCGCGCGGCCAAAGGCGCCCGACTAGGCCACCGCCGAGGCACTTGACTGCGGCCGCCGACAGCACCCCCTCCGGTGTACCGCCGATTCCCCAGAGCAGATCGACGGCCGAGCGCTCGTCGCAGGCGAGCAGGACCGCTGAGACGTCGCCATCGCTGATCAGTCGCGCGCGCGCACCCGCCTCGCGAACTCGACGCAGTCCGTCCTCGTTGCGGGGCCGATCGAGCATCACGACCATCACGTCGCCGACGTCCGATCCCTTGCGCTTGGCGACGAGCTTGACGGTCTCCTCGAGCGGGCGGTCAAGGTCGAGCAGGTCGGCGATCTGCGCGGAGCCCGCGAGCTTCTCCATGTAGAAGCAGGGACCGGGATCGAACATCGTTCCGCGAGGGGAGAGAGCGATCACCGACAGCGCGCTTGGCATGCCGCGTGCCGTCGGTGTGGTGCCTTCGAGCGGGTCGACCGCGATGTCGACCGCCGGCGCCGAGCCGTCACCGATGTGCTCGCCATTGAAAAGCATTGGCGCCTTGTCCTTCTCACCCTCGCCGATCACGACGACGCCGTCGAAGCGCACGCCGTCGAGCGTGCGGCGCATCGCATCGACCGCCGCCTGGTCGGCCGCCTCCTTGTCGCCCCGCCCGATCTGGCGGGCGGCGCCAAGGGCTGCCGCCTCCGTCACCCGAACCAACTCCAGAGCGAGGTTGCGATCAGGCTTGGCTTGTCTGCTGTGAGCGCTCATTGGGGCTCCACCGGTCGCGCGCCCGACGGCGCGTTGCGGCGCAGCCTACAGCGACCACAGGCCTGTTACCGCGCCCCCACGGCCTGCTGATAGCTTGCGACGCGTGCGATATTGCGCGAGCGCCCTTTGATGAGCCAGGCTCGAAGTGCGCAGCCGAGCGATAGTCGTTCACGTGGAGTAACGGTCGCGGGGCTCGGGCCTCCGGACGCGCTGATCGTCGGCGTCGATGTCGGCGGGACAAAGGTTTCGTTCGCGACGCTCCGTGACGGCCACCTCGGCGATCCCAAGCTCAGTCCCACCGACCTGCGTGGAGCCGACGAAATCATCAGCCAGATCATCGACGGCGTACGCAATGCGTCTCGTGGTGAAACCTTGGCGGCCGTCGGGATCGGCATCCCCTCGGTCGTCGAGTTCGCGACCGGCCTGGTTCGATCCTCGGTCAACATCCCGCTCCAAGACGTGCCGCTCCGGCGCGTCCTTGAAGACTCCCTTGGCGTGCCGGTCTTCGTCGACAACGACGCCACCGTCGCGGCGCTCGCCGAGGCTCACGACGAGCATGGACGGCTCGACGTCCGCCACCTCGTGATGCTCACGATCGGCACGGGCGTCGGCGGCGGTATCGTGATCGGTGGGCGTCCCTACCGCGGCGCAACCGGCGGCGCGGGGGAAATCGGACACACGCTGATCGGTATCGAACACCAAATCCCACCGGCAACCAAGAGCTTTCCCCAGCCCGGATCACTCGAGGCACTCGCTGCGGGAC
>DATAJI010000015.1:0-3089 GCA_036262195.1 Solirubrobacteraceae bacterium | reverse complement strand
GAGCGTCTTGACCGAGCCGTTCTTGCGTAGGTCCGCGCCGCCGGCCAGACCTCGCAGCAGCACCGCGGTGAACAGCCCATGTCCATTCTCGCCTTCAAGCGCTTCCTGATCGCTGGTGGAGGCCGACAGGATGGTGCTGCCCACCGCGCCGGCGAGCACCGTAACGGCGCCGCTCTCGGCAAGATCCCGCGTGTTCACCATCATGGCATCACCCATGGCGCCGGCGTGGCAGGTGTCGAGCATCAGCAGTTTGCGCGTGGCCGGAATACTGGCAATCATGCGCCTGAGGTCACCCTCGCTCAGCCCATCACGCCGGATCGCCTCGTCGCTGACGGTGTTGAAGCTGGAGGGAATCAGAAAATACTCCCGACTCGCGAGATTGGCGCCCTCGATCGCGCCATGGCTGGCAACGTAGAACACGAACACGTCGCTGGGATTGATCGTCCGGTAGCGAGCAAATGCGCCGATCAGCGCCTCCTTTGTGGTCATCTGCTGCGTGGTCAGTGTTTCGATATTTACCTTGTCGAACAGCGGCGCCGCCTTCTGCTGCAGGAGCTGCGCGACCGCGTTTGCATCGGCTACTGAGTATCTCAGGTTAATACTACTGTTCGCGAAGTCCTGGATGCCGACCACCAGGGCATAGAGCTGGGGCTTGCCGGTCGGAGCGTAACGGGCGAGCACCGAGGCCAGCGCTGGATTGGAATGCATGGAGCCATCGACGTTGAATGCGATAACCTGAATGTCATTGACCCCGGGCACCAGGCGCACTGGGATCGTGTAACCGGGGTCGCCCGCAGCCGCGACGATTTTGAGCCCGCGCCCCTGGATGTCCGACACGGCGGTGCCGTTAACGAGGGTACGAACATCGCCGACACCACCACCCCGGTCGATAATCCTGACGTGCAGGTCGAGTGACTCGGCGTCGGTCTCGGCCGGAACATCGACAACAGCAACGTCGGGGGCCGGCTTGACGGAGGCCAGGGTCGGAAGGGATCTCGGCAACGTCTGGTCATCCAGCGCGAGCCGCACAATGTCCGGGCGGTAAAACCTCTCCCGGTAGGCCCCGATCCCCGACACCTCGTTGCCCACACGGACGTTCAGGTACGCCTCCGCGTCGACGGCTCCGCCCTGATCGTTCGTGCCTTGAAAATCGTAATACCCCTGCGGGCTGATCCGAAGAGAGCTACCGTCATTGAAACCGATCAGCCACAGTCGCTCGGTACCGCTGGCAACGTCCCACAGCCGGATGGTCGAATCCCCGCTCGCAGACGCGAGCAGATGACCGTCAGGTGACAAGGCGACTGACTCGACGCTGTCGGTATGGCCACGAAGCGTGCGCCGCTCACGGCCGTCGCTCCCATCCCAGAGCTTGATGACCGCAGCGCCATCACTCGAGGCGAGCACGGGTGCAGCCTTGCCGGCGAAAGCGACCGCCCATACCGGCTCAGTGTGTCCGACAAGGCGCTGCCGCTCGCGCCCACCGGCAACGTCCCACAACCGGATCGTCTTGTCCCCGCCGCTCGAGGCGAGCGTCTTCCCATCCGGCGAGAAGGCCAGACAACCGATCCAGCTTGTATGGCCCGCCAGCGTGCCGAGTTCGCGGCCGCTCGTCACGTCCCAGAGCTTGATGGTCTTGTCTGCGCTTCCAGACGCCACCGTGCGGCCGTCCGGAGAAAAAGCCACCGCTTCCACCGCTCCCGCGTGCCCCGCGAGGCTCGTCAGCCCGCTGCCGTCGGCAAGACTCCAGAGCTTAATCTCACGATTGACCGTTCCCGCGGCCAGTAATCGGCCGTCCGGGGAGACCGCCAGGGAGCAGCTGCCGCCCGCGGGTTTACCGACCTCGAACCTGTGCAGCAGGGCGCCCGTGTTGCTGTCCCAGATCTTAATGGCGCCATCTCCCCCGCGGGATGCGATCTGGCCGCCGCTCGGCGTGAAGACGGCGGCCGTGACCGCGCCATCGTGCGCGCTGATCGAGCGCTGCCATTCTTTTCCGTCGGCCAACAGCCATACTCGCACCACGCCGTCGACGCTCCCCGATACCAGCGATCGCCCATCAGCGGAGAATGCCACGGATTTTACGAAGCGAGCGTGCCCCTCTAAGGTCCGCGAGGTCCCGCCACTCGCCACGTCCCACAGCCGCACCGAGTCAGCCTCGCCCGCTGAGGCGAGTACGCGGCCGTCCGGCGAGAACGCTAGGGTGTCTACGGTCCTCGCCTCTCCCCCAAGTGGGGGTAGCTCGCGGCCGCTCGCGGCTTCCCATCGATTGATGCGGTGATCGGAGCCGCCAGAAGCCGCCACGGCATTGCCGTCGCTCGCACAGGCAACGGTCGACACGTTACTTGCGTGGCCGGTCAGTGTGCGCATCTCGCGACCGGCCGCGAAGTCCCACAACCTGACCGTTCCATCCCAGCTGCCCGATGCCAGCATCGAAGTGGCGGCGCAAAAGGCGAGGGAAGTCACGCCGTCTGTGTGTCCACTGAGCGTGCGCAGCTCCCGACCCGTGCCGGCGTCCCAGAGCTTGATCGTCCTGTCGGCGCTGGCCGAGGCAAGCGTATGGCCGTCGGGTGAAAAGGCGAGCGCCGTGACACTACCGTGATGCGTGCTCAGCGTGCGCACCTCGGCGCCGCTCCCCGCGTTCCAGACCTTGATCGTGTGATCGTCGCTGCCCGAGGCGACGGTCCGTCCGTCGGGGGAAAACACCACGGCATTGACCTGGCGCGTGTGTCCTTTGAGTACCCGCAGCTCGCGGCCGGTGCCCAGCTCCCAAAGCACCACCGCGCCGTCTCGGCCTCCTGTGGCGAGTGTCTTGTCATCGGGCGAGAAGGCGGCGGAGTCAAGTTCGTCACTGCGCCTGAAGGTTCGGAGCTCGCGCTGCGCGCTGACATCCCAGAGCTTTGCAGCGCCGTCCTTGCTGACTGACGCGAGTATGCGGCCGTCGGAAGAAAACGTGACCGCAGTGACGGTATTGGAATGCCCGAGCTGCGCAGATACTTCGGGCGCGGAACCGGGGGCAACGCCGCTCGGCCGCGCGCAACATGCGAGGCTGCCCACAAGTACGATCAAACAGCAGCGCCAGAGGATGCTGCAGC
>DATAJI010000014.1:0-8597 GCA_036262195.1 Solirubrobacteraceae bacterium | reverse complement strand
CTCGCAGGCCTCGCGCCGCCAGGCCGGCGGCCCCGCGAGCATGCACGTGCGCCGGCCTCCGCGCCGGGGACGGCGCCGCCGTGGGACCTATGACGACACGATCACTCCGATCGACGCCAGCGTGCTCGAGGCGACCGACCTGATCCGGATCAACTCCGGCTCAACGGTCAAGGACGTCGCCGAGTACTTCGGCGTCGCGGTGCCGGAGATCATCCGCAACCTGATGGCGCTCGGCGAGATGGTGACGCTGACGCAAACGCTTTCGGATGAGGCGATCGCTGTGCTCGCCGAGGACTTCAAGAAGCGCATCGAGATCGTCCACGCTGCCGACGACATCGACGAGCCGGTCTTCGAGGACGCCGACGAAGAGCTCGTCGAGCGCCCGCCGGTGGTCACGATCATGGGACACGTCGACCACGGCAAGACGTCGTTGCTCGACGCGATCCGCGAGACGCAGGTCGCAGCCGGCGAGGCAGGCGGGATCACGCAACACATCGGCGCCTACCAGGTCAAGCACGCCGGCCGCGCGATCACCTTCCTCGACACGCCGGGCCACGAGGCGTTCACGGCGATGCGTGCGCGCGGCGCCAAGGTCACCGACATCGCGGTGATCGTCGTCGCCGCCGACGACGGCGTGAAGCCGCAGACCGACGAGGCGATCGATCACGCGCGCGCTGCCGGCGTGCCGATCATCGTCGCCGTCAACAAGATCGACAAGGAGGGCGCGCAGCCCGAGCGCGTGCGGACCGAGATGACCCAGCGCGGCCTGCAGCCCGCGGAGTGGGGCGGCGAGGTCGAGTTCGTCGACGTCTCAGCCAAGACCCGTCAAGGCCTCGAGTCGCTGCTGGACACGATCCAGGTCGTCGCCGAGCTCGAGGAGCTGCGCGCCAACCCGAACACAGACGCCTCAGGATTCGTCATCGAGTCGCGTCTTGACCCGGGGCGCGGCCCCGTCGTGACGCTGCTCGTGCAGCGCGGCACGCTGCGCGTCGGCGACTCGCTCGTTGCCGGCGCCAACTTCGGCCGCGTCCGCGCGATGACCGACTTCCTCGGGGTGCGCCAGGCCGCGGCCGAACCCGGCGAGCCGATCGAGGTGCTCGGCTTCGATGGCGTCCCCGAAGCGGGCGAATTCGCGCGCGCGGTCGAGAACGAACGGCGTGCGCGTCAGCTCGCTGGAGAGCGCGCCAACCGCTTGAAGACCGAGGCTCTCGCACGCCGCTCCGGTCGCAAGGTCTCGCTCGAGGACGTCTTCCGCCTCGCGCAGGAGGGGACTGTCAAGGAGCTCAACCTCGTGCTCAAGGGCGACGTTTCGGGCTCGGTCGAGGCCGTCGAGGACGAGATCGCCAAGCTGCCGCAGAGCGAGGTTGCGGTCAACATCATCCACCGCGGCGTCGGCGGCATTAACGAGTCGGACGTGATGCTCGCTGCCGCGTCCGATGCCGTGATCCTCGCCTTCAACGTCCGTCCGGTCGGAGACGCCCGCGCGCTGGCCGAGCGCGAGGGTGTCGAGATTCGCGGCTACTCGGTCATCTACCGCGCGATCGACGAGCTGCGCGCGGCGATGCAGGGAATGCTCGAGCCGGAGGAGGTCGAGGACACGGTCGGGCAGGTTGAGATCCGCCAGACCTTCCGCGCATCGCGCATCGGCACGATCGCCGGATCCTTCGTCACCGAGGGCCACGTCACGCGCGGCGCCCGGGTACGCGTCGTGCGCGACGGCACGGTGGTCCAGGAGACGACGATCGCGAGCCTGCGTCGTTTCAGCGAGGACGTCCGCGAGGTCGCGGCCGGCTTCGAATGCGGCATCGTTCTCCAGAACTTCCAGGATGTGAAGGAGGGCGACGTGCTCGAGGTCTTTGAGACGCGCAAGGTCGAGCGCGCGCTCGCCTGAGGCCGTGCGCCACCCGACCGCCTCCCGCACGACCGAGCCGGTCCACTAGACCCGAGTGGACGTGGGCGTCTAGGATGGCTGGCGGTGGGCGTATGCGCCGGGTGGACGAGGCTGTGCGCCAGGTGCTTGCCGACGCGATAGCGGAGGAGCTGAAGGATCAGCGTGTTGGGTTCGTGACCGTGACCGATGTGACGACAAGCCCCGACCTGAGCTTCGCCCGCGTGTACGTGACCGTGCTCGGCGACGAGCAGGCGCGCGCCGACTCGCTCGACGGGCTGCGCCACGCGCACGGCTACCTGCAGGGGCGGATCGCTGCGGAGCTAACTCTCCGACGCACGCCGACGCTCGAATTCCGCTACGACGACACGACCGACCGCGCGCTCCGCGTCGAGGATCTGCTGCGTGACGAGGACCCGCGGCAATGAGCGAGCTGACCGCCGTGGTGCGCGACGCGCGCAACGAGGTGCTCGGCGCGATCCGCTCCGGCGACCGCTTCCTGATCGTCACGCACGAGCACCCAGACGGAGACGCGCTCGGCTCGCTGATCGCAATGCAGGCGCTGCTCAGTGCCCTCGGCAAGGACTCGGTGATTGTGATCTCGCCGGAGGACTTCCCACTGCCCCACGAGTACCGCTTCCTCTCGCTCGACGGCCTCGCGACGTCCCCGCCGGCCGACCTGCCGCTGCGCACCGTGATGTTCCTCGACTGCGGCAACCTCGATCGCAACCCGCTCGCCGCGCTCCATCGCGCGGACACGCTCGTCAACATCGACCACCACCACGACAACACGCGCTTCGGCTCGATCAACTACGTCGTCGAGGAGGCCTCCTGCACAGCCGAGATCGTCTGGGACCTGTTCGGCGCGTGCGGCGTCGAGCTGAGCACCGAGGTCGCCGAGGCGCTCTACGTCGGGCTCGTCACGGATACCGGCCGTTTCTCCTACGAGAACACAACCTGCCGCGCGCACGCGATGGCAGGGGAGCTGATCGCCGCCGGCGTCGACGTCGCCGGGATGTACCGACGGATCTATGAGGGGGCGCCGGTCGCCAAGCTGAAGCTGCTGTGCCGCGCGCTCGCGAGCCTCGAGCTGTTCGCGGACGGCCGCCTCGCGGTTGCGGTACTGACGGCGCAGGACTTCGCGGAGTTGGGCGCCGAGGACAGCGACAGCGAGGGCGTGATCGACCACCTGCGGGCGCTCGCTGGCGTCAAGGTTGCGATGCTCGTCCGCGAGCCGACGGCGAACGGCGGCGGCATGGGGCACAAGGCCTCGCTGCGTGCGACCGACAACGACATCGACGTTTCGGCGATCGCTCGCCTGCACGGCGGTGGCGGCCATCGGCGCGCGGCGGGCTTCACCAGCGAGCTCAGCGTAGCCGAGCTGGTCGACGCGGTCCGCGCTCAGGTGTGAGCCCCGCCGCGGGGATCCTGCTCGCCGACAAGCCGGCCGGGATCAGCTCCCACGACGTCGTTGCGCGCGCGCGCCGCGCGCTTGGCGAGCGCCGCATCGGGCACGCCGGCACGCTCGACCCCTTCGCAACCGGGCTGCTGATCCTGCTCGTCGGCCCTGCGACCCGGCTCCAGCGCTTCTTCATGGCGCTGCCCAAGACCTACGAGGTGACGGCAAAGCTCGGCGCCAGCTCGAGCACTGGCGACCCGGAGGGCGAGATCACCGACAGCGGCGTCTTTCCGTCCGAGCCGATCACGCTGCCACTCGGCAAGATCCGCCAGCGCCCGCCGGCCTACTCCGCTGTCAAGGTCGACGGTGAGCGCGCTTACGCCCGGGCGCGCCGGGGCGAAACCGTCGTCCTCGCCGAGCGTGAAGTTGAGATTCATGATTGGGAGATCCTGTGGCGCGAGGGCGACCGTGTCGGGCTGCGGATCGCCTGCTCATCGGGTACCTACATCCGCTCGCTGATCAGTGACCTCGCCGACGCCTACTGCCTCGAGCTCCGCCGTACGGCAATCGGCCCGTTCACGCTCGAGAACGCCTGGCCAACCCAAGGACCGGCAGCGCTCGTCGACGTCCTCACCGCCTGCCGGCAGTTCGCCCCGTCGATCTCGCTCGACGACACAGAGGCGGCCCTGCTGCGCGGCGGCCAACCTGTACCGACTAGCGCCGGGGCGCCGCTGGTCCTCGCAACCGACGCCGGCGGGGCGCCGATAGCGCTCGCCGAACGTCGCGAGAGCGAAGCCGGCGCGACGCTTCGGCCTATAGTCGCGGCGTGAAGATCACCAAGATCGAGGACGTCACCCCGGCTGCTCGGACGGTCGCGGTGGGAACCTTCGACGGCGTCCACCTCGGCCATCGCGACGTGATCGTCGGGGCCGACGCGGTGCTCACGTTCGAGCCGCATCCGGTCGCGGTGGTTACGCCAGAGCACCGGCCGCGCCTGCTGACGCCGCTCCCGATCAAGGCCGACCTGATTGCCTCGCTCGGCGTCAGCGAGCTGATCGTGATCGACTTCGACGCCGAGTTCGCGGCGCGCAGCGCGCAGCAGTTCATCGACGACGTCCTGGTAGAGCGGCTCGGCGTGAGCGAGGTGGCGGTCGGCGAGAACTTCCGCTTCGGCCAGGGCGCGAAGGGGGATGCGGCGCAGCTCGCCGGCGATCCGCGCTTCGCGACGCGCATCGTCGCGTTGCGCGAGCTGGATGGCGAGATCGTCTCTTCGAGCCACATCCGCTCGCTGATTGCCGCCGGCGAGGTGGACCGAGCGGCGATCCTGCTCGGCTCGCCGTTCGAGCTTCGCGGAACCGTCGTCGATGGCGACAAGCGCGGTCGCAAGCTCGGCTTCCCGACCGCGAACCTGATCCCCGACGAACGACTCGTCAACCCTGGGCACGGGGTCTACGCCTGCCTTGCGAACGGCCTGGCCGCCGCGGTCAACGTTGGCGTTCGACCGACGTTCGACTCCGGTCGCGGCGAGCTGATCGAGGCCTACGTGATCGACTTCAGCGGCGATCTCTACGGCAGCGAGCTGCGCCTGCACTTCCTCGAGAAGCTGCGCGGCGAGCGGCGCTTCGCCGGCGAGGAGGAGCTGATCGAGGCGATGCGCGACGACGTCGCGCGGGCGCGAGTGGTCTGTGCGTCTGCTAGCTTTGGCGGCTGATGACCCTCACAGCAGAGCGCAAGCGCGAGCTCACGGTCCAGTACGGAACGAGCGAGCAGGATACGGGCAACACGAAGGTCCAGATCGCCCAGTTGACGGAGCGGATCAATGACCTCACCGACCATCTGCGCACGCACGGCCACGATCACCACTCGCGTCGCGGGCTGCTGATGCTCGTTGGCCGCCGCCGGCGCTTCCTCGATTACCTGCAGCGCACGGACCTCCCGGGATATCGCGAGCTGATCGCGTCGCTCGGCCTGCGTAAGTGAGCGTCGTCGCGGCGCGGACGCCGCTCCGCGAGGAGCCGCAATCTTCCACTCAGCGCTGATCCACGCCCGGCCGACGCCGTCCGCGTCCGGTTGCGCCGCGGACGCTTCAGTCTCGCCCGCGTCACCGGCTACGATTAGCAGTGAGCTCCAATAGAGATAAGAACAAGCAGCGCCGCCACAAGGGCGGCCAGAGAGGTATCAAATGAGCAGTGATGGAATGACGCGTCTGTCGGTGTCTATCGCCGGCAGCGAGATCTCGTTCGAGACCGGACGGATCGCAAAGCAGGCCGGGGGCGCCGTCGTCGTCCGCCAGGGCGACACCATGGTCCTTGCGACCGCTACCGCCGGGGGCCTGCGCGACGCAGACTTTCTCCCCCTGACCGTCGACGTCGAGGAGCGCATGTATGCCGCGGGCAAGATCCCCGGCTCGTTCTTCAAGCGCGAAGGCCGCTCGGGCGAGAAGGGAACCCTGACCGCGCGGATGATCGACCGCCCGATTCGCCCGCTGTTCCCGAAGGGCTGGCGCTACGAGACGCAACTCGTCGCGATCCCGCTTTCGATCGACCACGTGCACCCCTACGACATCCTCGCGATGAACGGCGCGTCGGCGGCCTTGATGATCTCCGACATCCCGCTACCCCAGCCGGTCGGCGCGGTGCGGATCGGCAAGGTCGACGGCAACTTCGTCGTCAACCCGCGCGAGGAGGACCTGCTCGGAGCGAGCGACCTCGACCTGATCGTCGCCGGCACCGCCGACGCGATCCTGATGGTCGAGGCGGGTGCGCGCGAGATCCCGGAAGCGGAGATCCTCGACGCGCTCGACATCGCCCACAGCGAGATCAAGAAGCTCTGCGCACTACAGCTCGAGCTGGCCGAGAAGTGCGGCAAGGCGAAGCTCGAAGTGGTCGTGCCAAAGGCCGACACGGCGCTGCTTGATGCGATCCGCGCCTCGCACGGCCCGGAGCTCGATGCCGCGACCCAGGTGGAGGACAAGCTGGAGCGCCAGGCTGCGACCAAGGCAGTGGAGGCCGCGATCCTCGAGCGCTACGCGGGAGATCCCGAAAGCGAGGAGTACGCGGAGAAGGGAGCTGCCGCTCAGCTCGCCTTCGACGCCCTTGAGAAGTCGATCATCCGCGAGCGGATCGCGGTGCACAAGAAGCGTCCCGACGGGCGTCGCGAGAACGAGATTCGCGACATCACGATCGAGGTCGGTGTCACCCCACGGACCCACGGCTCGGCGCTTTTCACGCGCGGCCAGACGCAGGCGCTCAGCGTCGTTGCGCTCGGCACGCTGAAAGAGGAGATGCGTCTCGACACGCTGGGCCTGGAGACGAAGAAGTACTACTGGCACCACTACAACTTCCCGCCGTTCTCGGTCGGGGAGGCGGGGCGTCTGGGCGGCCCCAAGCGACGTGACATCGGTCACGGAGCGCTGGCCGAGCGAGCCCTGGTGCCGATGATCCCGCCGATTGACGAGTTCCCCTACACGATCCGCGTCGTCTCGGACATCTTCGAGTCGAACGGGTCGTCCTCGATGGCCTCGGTCTGCGGATCGTCGTTGTCTTTGATGGACGCGGGCGTGCCGCTGATACGCCCGGTCGCGGGGATCGCGATGGGCCTGATCAAGGAAGGCGACGACTACATCGTCTTGACCGACATCGCCGGCGTCGAGGATCACCTCGGCGACATGGACTTCAAGGTCGCCGGCACCGAGCGCGGGATCACCGCGCTGCAGATGGATATCAAGATCTCCGGTGTCACGTTCGACATCCTGGGCGACGCGCTGACGCAGGCGCACGAGGCGCGTAAGTTCATCCTCGCCAAGATGGCCGAGGTGATCGACGCCCCGCGCGAGGCGCTCAGCCAGTACGCGCCGCGGATCGAGAAGGTCCAGATCGACCCCAGCCAGATCGGTTTGCTGATCGGCAAGGGCGGGGAGACGATTCGTGGTCTCTGCGAGGAGTTCGAGTCCCAGATCGACGTCAACGACGACGGTCAGGTCTTGATCTACTCAGCCAACGGCGAGCTCGCCGATGAGCTCGTCGAGCGCATCCGCACGATGATGAAGGAGGTCGAGGTCGGCGACGAGTACCTCGGCAAGGTCGTCAAGACGACCGCGTTCGGGGCTTTCATCGAGCTCTCGAAGGGGACGGACGGCCTGCTTCACATCTCGAACGTCTCGCCCGGCAAGCGCGTCGAGACGGTTGAAGAGGCGCTCAACAAGGGCGATGAGCTGGCTGTTCGCGTAGTCGAGGTCGACCGCGAGCGTGGCCGGATCGGAGTACGCCGCGCCGATGACCCGGAGATCGCCGGCAAGTCGGTGGAGGAGCTCGTCGCTCTCTCCTCAAGCGGCAACGGGGACCGCGGACCGCGCCGACCGCGCGAGGGCGCGGGTGCCGGGCGCAGCAACGGCGGCCCCCGCGGATCCGGTCGACCACGCCACTAAAAGGACGGCTCGCTCGGGGGTCGCTTAGTGACCCCCGACGACCGTCAGCTGACGTCCGCTTGCCGCGATGAGTGACGGGTTGATTTGTGCGCCTCGTGGTGGCGTTCGCGCCGCCGGGGTTTTCGGCGCGCCTGCGACGATGGGCTGCGATGACTGACTACCTGATCACAGAGTTGGGCGGCGGGGTGCGTGTGGTGAGCGAAAAGGTTCCGGCTGTGCGCTCTGTTGCGCTCGGTTTCTGGATCGGGACTGGGTCGGTGACCGAGAGTGACGAGCAGGCTGGCCTGTCGCATCTGCTCGAGCACATGCTGTTCCGAGGGACGGCGCGCTACGGCTCGGAGGAGATCGACCAGATCTTTGACGCGATGGGCGCGGAGTTGAATGCAGGCACCGGCAAGGAGACGACGTCGGTGTATGCGCGCGTGCTCGACATTCACCTCGAGCGCGCGTTCGACGTGATCGCCCAGATGGTCAGCGAGCCCGCGATCACCGGTCTGGCCGAGGAGCGCGCAGTCGTGCTCGAGGAGATCGCGATGTACGAGGACGACCCGCAGGACATCGTCTTCGATCTGCTCGGCGAGGCCGTCTTCCCCGACCACCCGCTGGGCCGCGCGATCCTCGGTCACTCCGATGTCGTCTCGGGCGCCACACGCGAGCAGCTGCTCAGCTTCCACCACGAGCGCTACTTCCCCCACAACGTCGTCATCGCCGCCGCCGGTAGCGTCGACCACGAGCAGATCGTCGGCTGGGCCGAATCAGCGATGTCCGCTGCGCCGACGAGCCGGCCGCTCGCGGAACCCGCGCCGATTGGAAACGGCGGTGCGCGGCACAACTTCCGCCAGAAAGACACCGAGCAGTACCACGTCTGTCTCGGCGGCGTGGGC
>DATAJI010000013.1:0-2453 GCA_036262195.1 Solirubrobacteraceae bacterium | reverse complement strand
CTCGAGATGAACTCTCCCATCCCCTTGAGGGAGTAAGACCCCTGGTAGACCACCAGGTTGATAGGCCAGCTCTGGAAGAGCGGTAACGCTTGTAGGAGACTGGTACTAATCGGTCGAGGGCTTGACGGATAACTTTGTGATATCCGTGATGTGTGGCGCTGTGCAGTTTTGAGGGTCCGCCGGGGCGGTTTCTCATCGTTTTCCGGTGGCTATGGCGAGGGGGAAACACCTCTTCCCATTCCGAACAGAGCAGTTAAGCCCCTCAGCGCCGATGGTACTTGGCTCGCAAGGGCCTGGGAGAGTAGGTCGCCGCCGGTTTCTTTCGCAGTGAGGGCCCCGCTCCGGCGGGGCCCTCGGCGTTCTCGCGGCCGCTCCAAGCCGCCGGCCCCCAGCGCGATGATCGCGCGCTCACGGGGCCCTGCCCGTATCGCCGGGGCTCCTGAGGAGCCCCGGCGAGGGCGTTGCCGCTTGCCCCCTTGCGGGGGCGTGGTCAGCCTCCCAGCTTCAGCGACCCACCGCGTGCTTTTCCAGCGCGCGGCGTTGGGGTCGTGATCGGACCGGCGGCGTGATCGGGCTGAGACAGTGGTGCTGACGCTCGGGGACCGCCCCAGCCCGGAAGCGGGCGCGCTGAGCGCGCAGCTGCGGGCGGTGTCCATGATCGGACTCGGGCGACGGGAGCGTGCGCGACTCGACGGGACCGTGCGGCCAGTCGAGCTCCGTCGCCCAGTCATAGGGCGGTGGGTCGAGCAGCAGCAGGGCACGGACGAGGTCGAGCGCGCGGGGCACGGCGCCGAGGCGGGACGAGATATGTGGGCGGCGCCAGAACATGTGTTCGTAAGGTAGGAGCGCCGCCGGACGGACCGCGCGCTCCGGCCGCGAGACAACCTCGCCGACGCCGGTGGGCTACCGAACGAGCCAGCGTTCTCGGGCGCTTTGCACGACCGCCCCCTGCAAGCGAACTTGCACGGCGGTCGCCAAAGAGGTTTCGCGACGGGGTCCAGGGTGTCCGCAATCGACCGTGTTAGGCTTGCGCGGCGTTCACTGCGGTGCAATCGTGGACGGCACCGACGCCCATGGAGAGGTTCATCATCACCGGCGGCGCGCCGCTCAGCGGCACCGTTATCCCGGCCGGCAACAAGAACGCGGCGCTGCCGATCCTGGCTGCATCCGTCCTGACCGACGAAGTGCTCGAGATCGGGAACGTCCCACGAATTCGCGATGTCGACTCGATGCTCGAGATCCTCGAGGGAATCGGCGTCAGCGTGAACTGGCGCGGCGAGAACGAGTTGTCGCTGTGTGCTGCTGGTGTCGATGCGGCTGCGCTAGAGCCCGAGCTCGCCGAGCAGATTCGGGCGTCGTTCCTGCTCGCGGGGCCACTGCTGGCGCGGCTTGGAAAGGCTGAGATGCCGCCGCCGGGCGGCGACTTCATCGGTCGCCGGCGGCTCGATCCCCATATCGATGGCTTTCGTGCTCTGGGCGCGAGTTGTGACTACGACGGCACGTTCGTGCTGCGTGCGCCAAACGGGCTGGTAGCAGCCGACGTCTTCATGGACGAGCCGTCCGTGATGGCTACCGAGAACGTATTGATGGCGGCGGCGCTCACGCCCGGCTCGACAGTGATCTCGAACGCCGCGTGCGAGCCTCACGTTCAGGATCTCGCGCGCTTGCTCGTCAAGATGGGCGCGGCGATCGAAGGCATCGGGTCGAACGTGCTCACCGTGCACGGGGCCGAGCAGCTTGGCGGGGCGCGCCACGACATCGCACCCGATCACATCGAGATCGGCAGCTTCATGGCGCTGGCCGGCGTCACCGGCGGCGAGCTGCGGATCAAGGACACGAACGTCCGAGACTTGCGGATGATCCGCATCGTCTTCGACCAGCTTGGCTTGCAGAGCGAGATCGATGGCAACGACGTCATCGTGCCGGGCCGCCAGCGGCTGGTCGTCAAGTCCGACGTCGGCGACTACAAGCGCAAGGTGATGGACGGGCCATGGCCGGCGTTCCCGGCGGACCTGACGAGCATCGCCGTCGCTCTCGCGACGCAGGCGCAAGGGTCGGTCCTGATTCACGAGTGGATGTTCGAGAGTCGCCTCGTCTTCACCGACAAGCTCGCAGCGATGGGGGCGGACATCGTGTCGTGCGACCCGCACCGTGCAATCGTCACCGGCCCGCGGCGGCTCCGTGGCGCACGCCTCGAATCGCCCGACATCCGCGCCGGGATGGCGATGCTGATCGCCGCGCTCTGTGCGCACGGTCGCAGCGAGATCGGCAGCGTCGAGCAGATCGACAAGGGCTACGAGCGGATCGACGAGCGGCTGCGCGAGCTCGGCGCGCAGATCGAGCGCGTTCCCGCAGAACCGGTGCTGGCGCTTTAGCGCATCCGAATCTCTGGCTGGGTTGATCGAAGCGCCTTTGGGCGCGGGTCCGGCGTACTCTGTTAGGGTGCCCTAAGT
>DATAJI010000012.1:0-2755 GCA_036262195.1 Solirubrobacteraceae bacterium | reverse complement strand
TCCGGCGGTACTCACGACGTTGGCGCGCGATGGTGGAGTCTCATAGAAGCGTCGAGCGTCTCGGCGACACGCCGTACTGCGTCGTGCACGTGCGCCAGCGGGCGAATAGGCTCTGCTCGTGGGATCTGGGAGGGGTCACAGCGTCCATCGCGGTGGAGCCGGCAAACCGCTGGTGCTGATCCACGGCTTCTCAGGCACGCGGCTGATCTGGGAGCCGGTGCTGGAGGCACTAGAGCGCTTCCACGATGTGCTTGCCGTGAACCTGGCCGGCCACGTCGGCGGGCCCAAGATGGCTGACACGCCCGTCCCGGTGAACGTGCTGGTCGACGCGGTCGAGCGTGACCTCGACGCCGCGGGCTTCGACACCGCGCACGTGGTTCGCAATTCGCTCGGCGGCTGGATCGCGTTCGAGCTGGCCACACGCGGCCGAGCGCGTTCTGTCGTGGCGCTCTCGCCCGCTGGCGGCTGGGAGCCGGGATCGCGGGCCGAGCGGCGCGTGCGGACGCTGTTCACCCGCAACCACAAGCTCTCGACCGCGCTGCTGCCGCGGATCGACGCCTTCATGCGACGTCCCCGGCTGCGTCGCGCGCTGCTGTTGGCAGCTCGCGGCCCACGGAGAGCGGATCCCGCCGGCTGGGGCAGCCCAGATGGTCCGCGACTCGGTCGCCTGCCCCGTGTACGTCGAGCTGATGGACGCGATCCTTCGCGACGGGCCGCCGCGCGCGCTTGACGGGGTCATGTGCCCGGTGCTGTTGGCGTGGGGCACCCGCGACCGGATCATCCCCTCACCGCGCTACTCCCAGCGCCTGCGAAACCTGCTTCCGAACGCCGAGTGGATCGAGCTGCCAGGGCTCGGCCACCTCCCGATGTCCGACGACCCGGAGCTCGTGGCGCGGACGATCGCCAAGTTCGTGGGGCGCGTGCACGAACCGGCTGCCGTCAGCAGCTAGCGCTCGTCGGCGCGGTTCGGCGGCGCTCCGACTGTGCTCTGATCGGCCGTTGGTCTGGCGACAGCGCGTGCCGGCGACCGTTTCACCCACCAGCGCGGGCGGGTCGCACCGAACCATAAGCGGCGACTCGAGCGCCGATGTGAGGACGTCACGGCCGCATTCGTCCAGCGGCAGTCAGTCAGTCAGCAGCGGCTGTCCGGTTGGAGTCTTCGTGGCTCGCTCAGCACATCGGCAGGGCGCGAGGCAGCGGGTGGCGGTGGACGCGGTCGCGAGCTCAATGCGTGGACGTGGGCTCAGGCCGCTACCGCGACCCGCCCTAGGATCAGGTCGGCGCCCCGGTCGGCGATCACGCTCGTCGCGGCGTTCGTGTTACCGGCCACGATCTGCGGCATCACCGAGGCGTCGATCACTCGCAGCCCCTCGACGCCGCGCACCCGCAGCTCGGGGTCGAGTACGGCCTGGTCGTCGGAGCCCATCCGGCAGGTCCCGACCGGGTGGTAGAGCAGCTCGACGCGCCGCCGGGCGTCGTCCTCGAGCTCGGGGTCCGTGCTCAGCTCGGGTCCCGGCAGCAGCTCCCGCCCGCATGCCTCGGCGAGCGGCTCGGTAGCAGCGATTTCGCGTGCGAGCTTCACACCCGCGACGAGCGCGGCCGCGTCCGCCGGCTCCGCGAGGGTGTTCGTGAGAATGCGCGGTTTCGCGGCCGGATCGGCGGACGCCAGCTCGATCCACCCGCGGCTGCGCGGCGAGATCAGCACCGGGCCGAGCGTGAGCGCGTGGCCGTCGTACTCAGCGAACCCGTTCTCAACGAAGTACGCGGGCCCGAAGTGAAACTGCAAGTCAGCCTGCGCCAGCGTCGGGTCTGACCGCACGAACGCGCAGGCCTCCGCGACGTTCGAGCTGAGCGGGCCGGTGCGCCTGAGCACGTACTCGAGCAGAAACCGCGGGCGCTCGGCGTCCGCGAGGCTCCCGCCGACGGTCGATTCATAGACCACCACCACGTACGGATGGTCCTGAAGGTCGCGACCGACGCCTGGCGCATCCACCGCCACATCGATCCCCACCGCTCGCAGGTGCTCCGCAGGACCGATCCCGGAAAGCATCAGCAGTTGCGGCGACGCGATCGCGCCGGCGGCCAGAATCACCTCGCGCTCAGCCCGCGCGGTCTGCTCGCGTCCGCGATGATCGCGGTAGCGGACGCCGCTCGCGCGCTCCCCCGCCAGCTCGACCCGAGTTGCCTGCGCGCCGGTCTCGACGGTCAGGTTCGAGCGCTTGGCCGCCGGGCGTAGGTATGCGTCAGCGTTGCTCCAACGCCGGCCGTTGCGCTGGTAGACCTGCGCGAGGCCGACGCCCTCCTGCATGTCGCCGTTGAAGTCCCTGTTGGCAGGGATGCCGTGCCTCTCCGCAGCGGCCACGAAACGCCGGGTCAGCGGCCGCGGCGAGCGCTGGTCAGAAACCTGCAGCGGGCCGCCGCTACCGTGCAGCTCCGACGCGCCGCGCGCGTTGTTCTCACCCCGCTTGAATAACGGAAGCAAGTCGTCCCAGCCCCAGCCAGCGCAGCCGCCGTCGCGCCAGCCGTCGTAGTCCTGCGGCCGGCCGCGCATGTACACCATCGCGTTCATCGAGCTGGACCCGCCGAGCGACTTGCCGCGCGGAATGTAGATCGAGCGCCCAAAGCAGTGCGGCTCGGGCTCGGTGTTGAAGTCCCAGTCCAGACGCGTCCGGAACTGCTTGGCGAACGCCGCCGGGATCTTGATGTTCGGATGCCGGTCGCGGCCGCCCGCCTCCAACACCAGCACACGCGCGTC
>DATAJI010000011.1:0-3541 GCA_036262195.1 Solirubrobacteraceae bacterium | reverse complement strand
CTCGGGCTGTTCGATCCGAACATCGAGGAGATCGTCCAGGTCGTCCACGACGTCGGCGCGACCGCCTACTACGACGGCGCGAACCTCAACGCGGTGATGGGAATCTCGCGCCCCGGCGACATGGGCTTCGACATCGTGCACTTCAACCTGCACAAGTCGTTCACGCAGCCCCACGGCGGCGGCGGCCCCGGTTCCGGCCCGATCGCGGTCTCCGAGCGGATCGCGCCGTTCCTGCCGCGGCCGGTGATCGTGCGCCGCGGCGGCGAGCACAGCAACGGCTCGACGCGCGAGTTTGAGCTCGACTACGAGCGGCCGAAGTCGATCGGTCGCCTGCGCGGCTTCCAGGGCAACTACGGCTGCTTCGTCCGAGCCTACGCCTACATCTGCTCGCTCGGCGCGAGCGGTCTGCGCGACGCGTCGGAGACCGCCGTGCTGAACGCCAACTACCTGCTCGCCCGGCTGCGCCAGCTCGGCGTCTGCGAGCTGCTGCCACCTGCCTACGACCGGATCTGCATGCACGAGTTCGCGCTGACCGGCGCGCCGATGAAGCAGGAGCTCGGGATCCGCACGCTCGACCTCGCCAAGCGCCTGCTCGACTACGGCTACCACCCCCCGACCGTCTACTTCCCGCTGCTCGTCGACGAGGCACTGCTGATCGAGCCGACCGAGACCGAGACGAAGGAGACGCTCGACGCCTTCGCCGATGCGATCGCCGCGATCCTCAGCGAGGCGCGCGAGGATCCCGAGATCGCCCGCAACGCCCCCTACACGACGCCGGTCCGCCGCCTCGACGAGGCGCGCGCAGCAAAGCAGCCGGTCCTCCGCCAGGCGCCGTAGCGGCGTCGGCCCGCGCAGCTCATGCCGCGAGCTGGGCTCAGGGTGCGATCCGCGCCGCATAGACGGCGATCGTGCCGCCGCCGTAGCGCATCACCAGGACGTGCGCGCAGCTCCCGGTGTGCTGGGAGGGCGGCCACGTAGAAGCGACCAAACGCCTCGGCATCACCACCACGGGTTCGGGCGAGTAGATCGCGGTCGCTCACGTGAACGTCAATGGCCATTCGATGAGTAACGCTCCGACGGGCGGATTTGTGACCGCGCGATCTTCGATCATGCTGCCTCAGCCAGCCCCTGGTCCGTGGCCGACCCCGATACGCTGCGCTCGGCCATGCGGATCTTCTCGGGCATTCAGCCGACCGGGCGCAAGCACCTCGGCAACTACATCGGTGCGATCGTCCAGTACGTCGCCGGTCAGGATCGCGGCGAGGCGATCTACTGCATCGTCGACCTGCACGCCACGACGGTTCCGTTCGACCCGGCCGAGCTGCGCGAGCTGACCTATGACACCGCGGCGATCCTGCTCGCGGCCGGGCTCGACCCCGCGCGCTGCATCCTCTTTCGCCAGTCAGACGTCGTCGAGCACAGCGAGCTGAGCTGGCTGCTGACGGCGGTCACCGCCTACGGCGACCTCCAGCGGATGACGCAGTTCAAGGAGAAGTCGGCAAAGCAGCGAGAGCTCGTCACCGCCGGCCTGTTCTTCTACCCGGTCCTGATGGCGGCCGACGTCCTCGCCTACCGAACCAACGAGGTACCCGTCGGCGAGGACCAGCGCCAGCACCTCGAGCTGATGCGTGACATCGCGATCCGCTTCAACGCGCGCTTCGGCGAGCAGCTCGTCGTCCCGGATGCCCGGATCCCCGAGGTCGGGGCGCGGATCATGGATCTCCAGGACCCGACGAGCAAGATGTCGACGACGAGCGGCAGCGAGGAGGGCACCGTCTATGTCCTCGACGAGCCGGGCAAGATCGAGCGCAAGTTCAAGCGCGCCGTCACCGACTCCGGCAGCGGCATCCACCGTGCGGCCGACAAGCCTGGGGTCTCGAACCTGATCGACATCCTCGCGGCGGTACGCGCCGTTGCCCCGGAGCAGATCGAGCGCGAGTTCGCCGACTCCGGCTACGGCGACTTCAAGAGCGCCGTGGCAGCCGCGGTGATCGAGTACCTGAGCCCGGTGCGCGAGCGCTACAACGAGCTCCGCGACGATCGCGCGGCGCTCGAGGCGGTCCTGGCCGGCGGCGCCGGACGGGCGCGGGCGATCGCCGCGGAGACGCTCGCCGACGTTCGCAGCGCGATGGGCGTCGGACCCCCGCGCTAGCTTTACTCGCGATGCGCGTCGCCGAGCTCGAATTCGATCTCGACGTCTTCAGTGGGCCGTTCGACCTGCTGCTGACGCTGATCCTGCGCGAGGAGGTCGACCTGCTGGAGGTCGGTTTGGCCGAGGTGGTGATCGCCTACATCGACCATCTGGAGCGCCGCGGCGAGCTCGACCTCGAGGCGACGACGGAGTTCATCGTCCTGATCGCGGCGCTGCTGGAGTTGAAGTCGCGCCTCTTGCTGCCGGGCGAGGAGATCGACGAGCTGCTCGATCTCGAGCCGACCGAGGCCGCCGAGGAGCTGCTCCAGCGGATGCTCGACGCGCGCCGCTACCGCGCCGCCGCGAGTCACCTCGCCGATCTGGCGGCGCTGGCGCCGGACGTGCGCTACCGCGAGGCAGCGCTGCCGCCCGAGCTGCGCCGCGCCGACCTCGACGACGCGCCCGCCGGGATCTGGGACGCCACGAGCCTGGCACGGTCGATCGCCGGGCTGCTCGTCCTACCGCCGCAGCTCGACCTCAGCCACGTGCTCGTCGCGCGCGTCAGCGTGTCCGAGCGGATCTCTCACCTCCGCAGCCTGTTGCGCAAGGCGGCGGAGCTTAGCTTCGACGACGCTGTCAGCGGTGCCGACAGGATGACGGTCGCCGTCACAGTCTTCGCCCTGCTCGAGCTCTACAAGCGCGGGGAGCTGAGCTGGGACCAGGCCGAGCCGTTCGGTGAGATCACCGTCCGCGCCCTTGCGAGGACTCGCGTATGACCGGCGAGCTTGCGAAGACGATCGAGGCGTTGCTGTTCCTCTCGAGCGATCCGCTGAGCGTCGAGGAGCTCGCCGAAGCGACAGCCGCCGGCGCCGACGATGTGAGCTCCGCGATCGGTGAGCTGGCGGCCGACTATGCCCCAGGCGAACGCGGCCTGCTGCTGCGCGAGGTCGCGGGCGGCTACACGCTCGCCAGCGACCCGCTCGCCGAGGACGCAGCACGCAGGCTGCTCGGTCGCCCGCGCCACAGCGCGCTCACCCCGGCGCAGCTCGAAACGCTCGCGATCGTCGCCTACCTCGAGCCGGTCTCGCGCCCAGAGATCGCGCGGATCCGCGGTGTCAACGCCGAATCACCCGTCGCGACGCTGCTCGACCGCAGCCTGATCACCGAGAGCGGCCGCTCCGAGTTCGGGGCCGTCCTCTACCGCACGACCCCGCTGTTCCTGAAGGTCTTCGATCTTCAGTCACTCGACGCGCTGCCCGACCCGGCAGAGTGGGACGCCAGCGAGGAGGAGCAGGGCGAGCTGCGCGACCGGCTGCTTGCAGCAGGGGATGCTCGGTCGGGGATAACCGTCGAGTAACCGCTCAGGGCGTGATCCTGGCGGCGTTTGCGGCGAGGGGACCGCCGCCGTAG
>DATAJI010000010.1:0-1651 GCA_036262195.1 Solirubrobacteraceae bacterium | reverse complement strand
ACCTCGCCCGCCGTCCTGCTCACGCCGCCGATCGCGTAGATGAAGTCCATGTGCCAGGACGCGCGACG
Source organism: Solirubrobacteraceae bacterium (assembly GCA_036262195.1). GTDB lineage: Bacteria > Actinomycetota > Thermoleophilia > Solirubrobacterales > Solirubrobacteraceae > Palsa-513. The sequence goes on along the minus strand of DATAJI010000010.1, from coordinate 1,583 downwards.
GAACTCGCCGTCGGTGACGTCCTGAAGGCCGACATCACGCTGCATCTGCACGGCATCGCGGATCGCGACGTCTTCCACAGCACGGAGATCATCGGCGGAGATCCGCCCCGCCGCGAAATCGGCTCGCGCCGCGAGCAGTGCGGGCGGTCGCAAGAGGCTTCCGACATGGTCCGCCCGGAACGGCGGCGACGTGCGCATCGACATGGCTGGCTACTCCCTCTCGTCAGTGTGCGACGTCGCATCGTGGTCGAAGACGTTGACCTCGATACGGACGCCGTCGGGGTCGGCAAAGAACAACTGGCGTAGACCGGCGGCGGGGACGGCGTTGCGAGTCACCGCGATCCCGCCTCGCTCGAGCCGCTCGGCGGCCTCAACGTAATCGGTGGCCGCGAATGCGATGTGGTCGATCCGCATCGCCGCGCCGCCGCTCGCGGGCACGTCGAGTCCGATGCTCGCCGCGTGCGCGTCGTAGCTGCCGCGTTCCGCGATGTGCACGAGTGGCCGGCCGTTCGCGTAGAGCCAGTAGCCCGGGAACGCAAGCGGTGGGCGCTCACCGGTGCGCAGGCCAAGCGCGCGGCAGTAGAAGTCGCGGGTCGCGTCGATGTCGTCGCTGAGCAGCAGGAAGTGCTCGATTCGCTCGACGCTCACGTCACTTGGCTCCGGCGCCGACGATGGTCCGCAGCAGGTAGGCGGAGTGCAGCAGCTCGGGCTTCTCGCGGAGCTCGCCCGCTTCGCCGGAGAACTCGATCTTGCCGCCGTTCATCACATAGGCGTGGTTAGCGAGGCTGAGGGCAACCGTCGCGAACTGCTCGATCAGCAGGATCCCGGTGCCGCTGTCGGCGACAGTCCGAAGCGTTGGGATCAGACGCGAGACGACAACGGGCGCGAGGCCGAGCGAGAGCTCGTCGATCACGATGACCTTCGGCTGGGAGACGAGCGCCTGGGCGAGCACGACCATCTGCTGCTCACCACCGGAGAGCAGACGCGCCTGCGAGTTGAGTCGCTTGGTCAGCTCAGGAAAGAGCTCGAGCGCACGATCGCGGCCGGCCTGGGCCTGCTCACGCCCGAGCGCATAGGTGGCGACACGAAGGTTGTCCTCGACGGTCAGTGCCCTCAGCAGACGCCGGCCCTCAGGCACGATCGCGAGGCCAGCCTGGCGGATCGTCTCAGGCCGACTCCGCGTGAGGTCCTCGTCATCGAGAGCGACCGACCCGCTCTGGGCGCGGAGCACCCCACCGACAGCGAGGACGAGGCTCGACTTGCCGGCGCCGTTGGGGCCGAGCAACGCGGTGACCTCGCCGGGCGGCACATCGATCGTGACGCCGCTCACGACGACGCGGTTGCCACGCGCGACCGTCAGGTCGCGCAGGTGCAGAGTGCCGGCTGGCGCAGCGTCGGCGCTCATACCGGCTCCGCAGTCCCGAGATAGGCCGCCATGACATCGGCGTTGCGCAGCACCTCGTCCGTCGGGCCGGCCGCGATCACGATGCCGAAGTCGAGCACGGCCGTGACGCCGCAGCACGCGGACACGAGACTCATGTCGTGGTCGACGAGGATCACGAGCGCACCAGTGTGTCCGGGGA
>DATAJI010000009.1:0-8385 GCA_036262195.1 Solirubrobacteraceae bacterium | reverse complement strand
CGTGCTGCTGGGCGATGCGCGGCGTCAGGCCGCGGAGCTGCTCGCCGTTGAGGATCAGCTCGCCAGTGTCGGGCACATGGACTCCCGCCATCAGCTTGAGCAACGTCGACTTGCCGGCGCCGTTCGCGCCGCAGAGCGTGTGGATCTCACCGGGTTCGAACTTGACCGACACGCCAGTCAGCGCATATGCGCCGCCGAACGACTTCGAGACGCTGCGCGCCTCGTAGCGGGCTGGCAGTACCGCCCCCGCTTCGCTGGAAGCAGCCTGTGTCTGATCCGAAGACGAGCGAGCGAGCGCAGCCGTCATCGGGTTCCGCCCAGCGACAACCGCCAACGACGTGCGAGAGCAGTCTGCTCCCCACTCGACGCCCGGCGCTCTCCCTCCCAAGCGAACCCCAGCCTTGGCATGCAAACGCATCAAAGCAAACGTATGCAGTCGGAGTCAAACGTGAACCGTTACAGGCGCGGTCGGTCCGACATTTTTGACTCGCTCACCGCGGACCCGCACAGCGGCCCTACCAACCTCCTACCGTGGCTGACCGGTCATGACGTCTCGACGACGCTGGGCGCGCTCTGGCCCCCGCCGCCGGGGTCGGTACCGACCTCGAGTCCGGTGCGCCCGCCGAGGCGCTCGAGGCGGCGCACGCGAAGCCGGTCGACGACGATCGCGACGAACAGCACGACGCCGACCACCATGCGCTGGTAGTAGGGGTTGACGTCGACGAAGATGAGGCCGTCGCTGAGCACGACGAGCAGGGCAGCGCCGGCGACCACGCCGATGATCCGTCCCTGACCCCCGGCCAGGCTCGCGCCGCCGATCACCGCCGAGGCGATCGCGATCAGCTCCCAGCCGCTCACGCTGTCGGCCGTGCCCGAGGTGAGCCGGGAGGCTTCGATGATGCCGACGATCGCCGCGCACGCGCCGCTGACGACGTATGCCGTAATGATCCGCCGGTGGATCGGGATGCCCGCGAGACGGGCCGCTTCGGTGCTACCGCCGACCGCGTAGACCTGGCGACCAATGTAGGTGCGCTCGAGGAAGAACCAAGCCACCAGCGCGATCACCACGAACACGATCATTGCGATCGGCACGCCGGCGACCGTTGATCCTGCGACGGCGAAAAAGGTCGTCGATGAGATCGGAATCGGGTTGGGGGCAATCGCCTCGTCGGCCCCGGCAGCGAAGATGAACGTCACGAGCGTGACGACGAACGGTGGCACGCCGAGCTTCGTGATGACGAGCCCGTGAAACAGGCCCCACAAAGCTCCAAACAGGATCGCGACCGCAAAAGCGAGCAAGACTGGGAGGCCCGCGGTCGTGTTCAGCCAGGCCGAGACAACGACGAAAAACGCCGTCAACGACCCGACCGAGAGGTCGATCCCACCGGTGATGATCGCCAGGCTCTCGCCGACCGCGAGGATGCCGAACCCGGCGAGGTCGATACCGAGGTTCTGCAGCTCGGAGACGTGGATGAAGAGCGGGTTGATCGCCGTGAACACGATCATCGCCACGATTACGGCAAGGATGATGCCGACCTCGGGCGATTCAGCCATGCGTGCCACAAGTCGAGATCCGCGACGGGACGCCGGACCGTCGCTGACCGCTTGTTCGAGTCCCGGCTCTGGACTGGCGGCCATCACGCCGCCGCCCGGTCGATTGCCGCCGCGGCGATGATGCGCTCCTTCGAGAACTCCGAGCGCTCCAGCTGCGCGGTTATGCGACCCCGTCGCAGCACCACGATGCGGTGGCAGATGCCGATGAGCTCCTCCAATTCTGACGACGCGACGAGAATTGCCATTCCTTCCTTCCGTGACTCTTCGATCAGCTTGTAGATCTCCGCCTTTGCGCCAACGTCGACGCCCCGCGTGGGCTCGTCGAGCAGCAGCAGGCGCGGGCGTGCCGCCATCCAGCGGCCAAAGATCATGCGCTGCTGATTCCCGCCGGAGAGCGAGCCCGCCGGCTGCTCCGGCGTCCGGCAGCGTACCCGGGCACGTTTAACGATGCCCGCTGCCTCGCGCCTGTCGGCAGCGGGGGTGAGCAGGAACCGCCGCAGCGAAATCCTTCGCAGGATCGCCAGCGTGACGTTCCAGCGAATCGAGGCGTCGATCAGCAGCGCCTGTGACTTGCGGTCCTCGGGAACGAGACCGACGCCTGCGTTGACCGCGTCGAGCGGGCTGTGAGGGTGGTAATTGGCGCCGTCGAGCTCCATCGTGCCGTGCGTGCTCGCCCGCGCGCCCATGACGACGTGCAGGAGGCGGCTACGTCCCGACCCCATCAGGCCCGCGATGCCGACGACCTCGCCATGGCGCAGCGTGAGGTCCAGCGGTCCGAGCCCTTCAGCTTCGAGCGCTCGTGCTTCGAAAGCGAGCGTCGCGCCCGCGGCGGGGGCGGCGATCCCTTCGCCGGTCAAGATCTCCATCCCGACCATCTCGCGCACGAGGCGTTGCTCGGTCGCTTCGGCGGGCGTTAGGTCTGCGACGAGCTTGCCGTTGCGCAGGACGATTATCCGGTCGGCGACTTCGCGCACCTCGTGGAGGCGGTGACCGACAAAGATCACGACCCCGCCGCCGGTTGCGTGCTGGCGCGCGAGCTCGAGCACGCGAGCAGACTCACCCGGCCCCAGAGCCGACGTCGGCTCGTCGAGAATCAGAACGTGCGGCTTGCGGCCGAGCGCCTTCGCGATCTCAAGCATCTGGCGCTGCGCGACCGACAGCGAATCGACGCGTCGGCGCACCTGCACGTCCAGACCGACCGTGGCGAGCATCCCCTTGGCGGCGTCGTCCATCGCGCGACGATCGAGCAGCACTCGGCGCTCGCTCGCTCGCCTGCCGAGCAGCAGGTTCTCGGTGACGCTCAGCTGACCGACGAGCGGGAACTCTTGCGAGACCATCGCCACGCCCAGTTCTTGCGCCTCGAGGGTGCCTCCGGCGCCGAGCAAGTTTCCCGCGATCGAAACCGTGCCAGCGTTAGGTGTCACCGAACCGGCGACGACGCCCATCATCGTCGACTTGCCCGCACCGTTCTCGCCGATCAGCCCGACGACCTCGCCACGCCTGAGGACGACGTGGTCGAGGTCGAGTACTACAGCCGGGCCGTAAAGCTTGTGGACACCGGTGAGGACGAGGTCCTCGCCGGTGTCCACGGTGCTAGGAGCCGACGACGGACTAACCGGCGCCGATCTCACTGTTGTACTTGTTGTCAGCCGACAGGTTCGCCTTCGTCAGCGTGCCGACTCCAGTGCTGATCACGCCGCCAGTCAGGAACGGCTGGATGAGCTGCTTGACCTTCGCAGCGCCGAGCACCTTCATTGCGGTGGTCACATACGCGCCCAGGTACCCCTGCATGTAGGGCTGCTGAATGATCGATGCATAGACCGTTCCGTTGCCGAGCCCCGTGATCGTTCCGGGCTCGTTGTCGTCAGCGACGACCCAGACCTTTCCGGTGTCACCCTTGGCTGCCACTTCGACGGCCGCTGCCGGTCCGTCGTATGAGTACACGCCGTAGATCCCCTTGAGGTTCGGGTCGCTGGCGAGCACCTGGTCAGCGTTCGACGTCGCCGTCGCGGCAGCGCCGTTGTCGTTGACCGTCGTGGTGACCGTGATTTTTGAGCCCTGGAGCGCCTGCTTGAAGCCCTGAATGCGCTGGAGAGCGTTTGTTGCCGTCAGCGAGCCGGTGAGGATCGCGACGTCGCCCCCATTGGGGAGCGCCTTCTTCATCGCCGCGCCGGCAGCCTGCCCGGCAGTGATGTTCGGCGTGCCGATGTAGGTGAACGTCTTCGCGTCAGCCGCCGGAACCGGCGAGTCGATCGCGACGACGTCGATGCCCTTAGCGACCGCCTTGTTGATGATGCTTCCCTCTGAAACCGGGTCGATCACCGAGGTGAAGTAGCCGGTTGCGCCGCCGGAAGCGAGCGCGTTGTACATCGAGACCTGCGTCGCGAGCTGACCTTGCGAGGGCCCCTCGTAGTGCGCAGCGATACCAAGCTCCTTCGCTGCCTGCGCGTCACCCTGCTTACCGGCTACCCAGTAGGTCGCGAGGATGTTGACGACCATCCACGTGTCGACCTTCTTCACGCTCTTGCCCTTGAGCGCTGCGACAAGCGCATTGCGCAGGCCGAAGAGCTTCGAGTCATTGAACGTGGGCGGATGCACGCTTGTCGACAGCAGCTTCGCGCCTGCCGCGTGAGCGTTAGCCGCACCTGCCGTCTCCGTGGTTGCGAGCACACCGGCTGTCCCCACGGCGCCAATCAGCGCAATGGCTGCAGCTAGCGTCGTGCCGCGAGCACGTTGCTGCATTGTCCGAAACTTCATGTACCCCTCCTCTGCCTCTGAACGAATTTGGAATCCCCGAACGGCATGCCGTGGTGCGTGCCAACCGCTTCCGCAGCCGCGTCCAAACCCACCGTACCGCAGCGGGGAACGCGAATATAGGCAAACGTATGCGCAGATGTCAAGTGGCAACTGAGCAAACGTATGCCGTGAGCCAAACGTGTTGTGAGCAACCGTATGCCTCATTGCTTTAGTATCATAGGCAACCGTATGCCCACCTTCCAAAATACCGTGAGCAACCGTATGCTCGCCCTGCGCGCGAGCAGCATGCTCGCATGTTCAAGTCCAGTCGGTGTTGATAGCGAACGGGGCGCGGCATTCGTGGCCCCCGTTGGGCTTCCCTGGGCCGTCAATGCGCCTGCCGGAGGATTCGCGAGCGCTTGACGCTAAGGTGACCGGCCGACATGACTACTGGACCGCGTCTTAGCGAGGCCATCATCGACCGACTACGCCCGGATCGGGGAACGCTGCCCGCTGCGCCGTGGCCAGCGAGGCGAAAGGTGTCATGAGCGCTAATCGCCCAACGACCCGGTTCGCCACGGTATATCGTCGGCCGGCGACGATGAAGGACGTCGCAGAAGCGGCCGGCGTCGCCCAGAGCACGGTGTCGCGCATCCTCAATGCGCCGCTATCGATCCGCGTCTCCGAGGAAACACGACAACGCGTTCAGGCGATTGCGACTGAGCTCGGCTACCACGCGCACCCGTTTGCCACAACGCTGCGCGGCGCGCCGTCGATGCTACTCGGGGCGGTCGTTCGCGACATCACCGACCCATTCTTCGCCTCGGCGATCGAAATCCTCTCGATCAAGGCGAGGGCGCAAGGGTACTCCGTGGTACTCGGGCACGAGGCTGTCGCACTCACGGCTCTTGTCGAGGCACGCCAGTGCGACGCGATCGTGCTGCTTGGGGATCTCCACAACGCGCCCCGCCTTGAGGAGGACCTGCGGAAATCGCACGTCCACGTCGTAGTGCTGTGGCACGGAGCGAAACAGCGCGGTCACGGCTTCCCGACCGTGAGCGTCGACAACCGCGCCGGGATACGCGCCGCGCTTCGACACCTCAACTCGCTCGGGCACCGGCGCATCGCGTTCGCAGGTGGCGACTGGAACGAGGACGTTCGCGAGCGCAGGGCAGTCTACGTCGAGTACCTGCAGGACGCCGGCATCGCAATACCCGATGGCTATGTCCGCACCCTCCCGACCGCAATGGCCAGCGGCGAGCTTGCGCTCGAGGCGCTCGAGGCACTGCTTGCGCTGCCTCAGCGGCCCACCGCGATCCTCGCCGCCACCGACACCGTTGCAATGGGCCTGATCCACTCGGCGCACAAGCTCGGCGTGGCGATTCCTGAGAAGCTCTCGATCGTCGGTTTTGACGACATTCCGATCGCCTCGGTGGCGGTGCCGGGGCTGACGACCGTCCGGATGCCGCTCGACAAGATCATGTCGGCTGGCGTTGAGCTCGCGATCGGTGATGGGGCGTGGGCGGATGCCGCCGTCTGGAATCCGCCGCGACTGGTCTTCAAACCGAAACTGATCGTGCGCCAATCAACTGCGGCGGCGAGCGACGACTCGTGACGGGCTTGGAGCAGAAATCTGGGGTTCGAGTCCGTTCCCCGCGGCCTCTAGGAAAGCCCGGTTGGGGGGGTATCTTGTTTTGCACGGCGGTGGCCGCCACCGGGCGCATTGGCGATTGAGCAGGCCGAGCGTCGCGTGTCGGCGACGCCGAGATCGAACGCCGTTGCTGTTGAACGCCGTAAAGTGAGACGCTAAGGTGGCGGGCCCGGGCCTACCAATGACTTTCACGCCTGCCGCATCGAGTCCGACCCGCACCGCCATCGACTGCTTCCGCGTTGGCCTCCTGATCGGCGGGCCGACACGGAGCCATGTATGACCGCCCCGCCGCGGCAAGCCAACTGGGCCCGGGGTCGCCGGGCACCGACGATGCAGGACGTCGCCGATGCGGCGGGCGTCGCACAAAGCACCGTTTCGCGGATCCTCAACGACGCGCCGGTCTTGATCCGCGTCTCCGAGGAGACGCGTGAGCGAGTCCGAGCGGTTGCGAACGAGCTCGGCTACCAACCGCACCCGTTCGCCAGAGCGTTGCGCGGCGCGCCTTCGATGCTGCTTGGCGCGGTAGTTCGCGACATCACCGACCCATTCTTCGCCGGCGCCGTCGAGTCGCTTTCGATCGAAGCGAAGGAGCGCGGCTATTCGGTCGTGCTCGGTCACGCACGGGCGAAAGCTGACGAGGCTCTCGCACTGACGGCGGTGCTCGAGGCTCGACAATGCGATGCGATCGTCCTGCTTGGTGATCTGCGCGACCAGCCGCGCTTGGTCGAGGACCTTCGCAAGTCCCACGTCCACGTGGTCGCCCTGTGGCACGGATCCCCAGAGCAGCATCACGGGTTCCCCGCGGTAAGCGTCGACAACGCAGCGGGCATCCACGATCTGCTCAGGCACCTAACCTTGCTCGGGCACCGGCGGATCGCGTTCGTGGGTCCTGAGTCGCACGGCGACATCCGCGAGCGCCAGGCCGCCTTTGAGGCATACCTGGGGGCGGCCGGCATCGAGGTGCCCGCCGGCTACGTCAGAAGTGTCCCGAACAGCATCGCCGGCGGCGAGCTGGCCTTCTCGCCGCTGCTGGAGTTGCGCCAGCGACCAACCGCGATCGTCGCGGCGACGGACATCCTCGCGCTGGGATTGATCCACGCCGCCTACGAGGGCGGGGTGAGCGTGCCGCAAGAGCTCTCGATCGTCGGCTTCGACGACATCCCGATGGCAGCAGCTGCCGTCCCCAGCCTCACGACTGTGAAGATGCCGATTAGCAAGATCGTCTCGGCCGGGGTCGAGCTGGCAGTGGGCGACGGTGCGTGGTTCGCAGGCTCAACACAGGATCCACCGCGACTGATCTTCAAGCCGAAGCTGATCGTGCGCCGCTCGACGGCAGCGCCCACAGCTCGGCCCCTGAACGGGCGTGGTATCGATCGGAGCGTCCGTGACGCCCGCCCGAGCACGCTGTCAGCGTCGCTCCGGGCTGATTGACTCGGCCTGCATACGTATGCTTCGGCAAATGACCAACAGCGGCTACGCGATAGGGATCGACTTCGGCACCGAATCCGGGCGCGTGCTCCTGCTCGACCTGCGCAGCGGTGTCGAAGCCGCCGTCGCGGTCGTGCCCTACGCGAGCGCTGTCATCGATCGCGTTCTGCCCGGAACGGGCGAAGTGCTTCCCGGCGATTGGGCGCTCCAAGACCCGAACGACTGGCGGACCGTCGTTTCGACGGGGATTCCTGCGGTCCTCGATACTGCCGGTGTCGCAGGCGCCGATGTCATCGGAGTCGGCATCGACTTCACCTGTTGCACGGTTCTCCCGGTCAACGCCGACGGGACGCCGCTCTGCGAGTTGCCGCCGTGGCGCGCGCGCCCGCATGCCTGGCCGAAGCTCTGGAAGCACCACGCGGCTCAGCATGTCGCCGATCGCCTCAACGAAGTCGCGCGCGAGCGCGAAGAGCCCTTCCTCGCGCGCTACGGCGGGAAGATCTCCTCGGAGTGGTACTTCCCGAAGCTGATCGAGCTGTGGCTTGAGGATCGTGAGATCTACGAAGCGTGCAGCGGCTTTATCGAGGCGTGCGACTGGATCGTCTGGCACCTGACTGGGAGGGAGCGGCGAGCTGCATGCTCCGCCGGCTACAAGGCGCTGTGGTCACCGGTGGACGGCTTGCCGCCGACCGACTTCTTCACCGCCGCATACCCCGGCTTCGACCAGCCGGCCGCAAAGCTCGGCAGCGAGTTCAGCGCGCTCGGCGAGCGCGCAGGGCTGCTCGAGCCGGAGCTTGCCGCGCAACTTGGCCTGGAGCCGGGTGTCGCTGTCGCCGTCGGCAACGTCGACTCGTTCGTCTCGGTGCCCGGCGCCGGCGTGCTCGAGTCGACGAGCTTCCTGATCGTCATCGGCACCTCGATCTGTGATGTCGTCGTCAATTCCGACGAGATCCTGCTGCCCGGCATCACCGGCGTCGTCAAGGATGGCGTCCTCCCCGGCCGCTACGGCTACGAGG
>DATAJI010000008.1:0-3216 GCA_036262195.1 Solirubrobacteraceae bacterium | reverse complement strand
GGAGATACAGGGCCTGTCGATGGTCGCGACATTCGTCGGCTCCGTCTGGGCCTACACTCTGTTGAGCCTCCATCGTCACCGCGAGATACTCGTGGTCAGTCTCGCGGCGTTCGCGCTTACCGTCGCACTGACCGCGACACTTGCGTCGGCCGATGGTGCTCGCGGGGCAGCAATCGCCACCGCGGTCAGCGAGTATGCGTTCGTCTTGATGCTCGGGGTCGCGGTCTACGCCACGGGCCTGCGCCCGGCGATCAACCTGCAGGCTTTGTCACGCTCGCTGGTCGCTGTCGCGCTGGCTGCTGCGACGCTGGCGATCCCCGGGGTGCCGGACATTCTCAGGATCTTCGCGGCGCTCGGCGTCTACGCCGTCGCGCTGCTCGTGCTGCGCGCGGTGCCCCGTGAGATTCTCGACCAGATTCCGCGCCTGTCGTGACAACGACGCTGCGAGTCGGTCTGAACCTTGCCTACCTGGTCGAGGACTCCGGGGGCTCGTCGACGTATGCGCGCAACCTGATCCCGGCGATGCTCACGGCCGAGCCCGGTCTCGAGCTGACGGCGTGGGTCGGCTCGACGGCGCCGCAATGGCTGGCGGAGCAGCCGTGGTCGGGCGAGGTACGTTGGATCCGCCTACCGGTGCCTGGCGTCGGCAGCCCCTGGCATCTCTGGTACGAGCTCGCCGGGGTCGGCATCGATGCGCGCCGCCGCCGCGTCGACCTCGTCCACGGCCTCGCTTATCTCGCGCCGCTCGTGCACCCGCGGGTGCCGGTCGTTGCAACGATCCTTGATGCCATCTGGGCACATCATGCCGACGCAACGGATCGACGTTTCCGGATGGTGATGGGAACGCTCGTGCCGCTCATTGGGCGCAGCGCGGCGCGCCTGATCGCGATTTCAGAGGCGGCTCGCGATGACATCGCGGCGACTCTGCACCTCGACGCTGCGAAGTTCGACGTGACCCCGCTTGGGATCAACGAGCCGGTCGAGCGAGAACCCCCCGACGTAACGGCCGTTGCGGCGCGGCTCGGCCTTGGTCGCGAGCCGGTTGTGCTCTGCGTCGCCGCGAAGCGTGCTCACAAGAACCTCCACGGACTGATCCGCGCCGTCGCCGAGATACCACCGCCGCGTCCCCAACTCGTACTGCCGGGTTCGCCGAACACCTACGAGTCCGCGCTTCGAACGCTTGTCGCTGAGCTCGGCATCGAGCAGAGCGTCCACTTCCCCGGCTGGGTCTCCGACGGCGACCTTGAGGACCTCTACGCGATCGCCCGCTGCTTCGTGCTGCCCACGTTCGAAGAGGGCTTCGGACTGCCGGTACTCGAGGCGATGGCGCGCGAGGTGCCAGTGGCGTGCTCCGACATCCCGACACTGCGAGAGATCGCGGGGAATGCTGCGGCGCTGTTCGATCCCCACGACGTGCCCTCGATCGCTCGCCAGATCGCACGGCTGTGCGACGACGACGCGCTCGTCGAAGCGCTCGTGGCGGCCGGGCGTCGCCGCGTCGGCGAGTTCACGTGGGAGCGCACGGCGCGCGCTACGCTCGCGAGCTACGGCCGCGCGCTTGGCTAGCCGGCCCATGCATATCGGCCTCAACCTGATCTTCCTCGTTCCAGGAGAGACCGGCGGGATGGAGATCGCGGCGCGCGAGACGATCCCGGCGCTCGTCCAGCAAGCACCGCCCGGAACGCGCTTCACGGCGTTCGTCAATCGCGATGCCGGACCCGGGCCGTGGGATGAACTCATCGAGAAGGTCGTCGTGCCGGTTCGAGTCGCCAACCGTCTTGAGTGGGTGCGCGGCGAGCAGCAGCTGCTGCCGCGGCTCGCGATGGGCGCCGGGGTCGATCTTGTCCACTCGCTCGCGTCCACCGCGCCTGCCTGGGGTCGGTTCACCAGGGTCGTCACCGTCCATGACCTGATCTACCGTCACCTTCCAGGTGCCCACCACGGCATGCGGTCGCTGGCGATGCGGGTATTGGTGCCACTGGCGGTCCGCCGCTCCAATCGCGTGATCGTTGACTCCGAAGCTACGAAGCGCGATCTGGTTGAGCTACTCCGAACGGCACCGGAGCGAATCGACGTTGTACCTCTGGGGATTGGAGCGCTGCAACGCGCCGAACCGCTGCCGGAGCGAGAAGTACGAGCGAGGTTCGGGCTCGGCGACCGCTCGGTCGTGCTTTCGCTGTCGTCGAAGCGCGAGCACAAGAACCTCGGCGCGCTGCTCGAGGCGCTGGCGCTGCTCCCGTCCCGCCCTGTTCTGGTCCTCGCCGGCTATCCGACGCCGCACGAGCGCGAGCTGCAAGCGCGTGCAATAGCGCTCGGCATCGCCGACGACCTTCGCTGGCCAGGCTGGCTCACTCCGTCTGAGCTCGAGGGCCTGTGGCGCCTGACCAGTGCATTCGTCTTCCCCTCGCTGTACGAGGGCTTCGGATTGCCCGTGCTCGAGGCGATGGCGAGGGGTGTTCCGGTCGCATGCTCGAACGCGAGCTCGCTTCCCGAGGTTGCCGGCGACGCCGCGTTGATGTTCGATCCCCGCGACCCGCGCTCAATTGCTGCTGCTCTCGAGCAGTTGCTCAACCAAGGACCCGAGATCGACGCATTGAAGGCGGCCGGCATTGCGCGCGCAGCACAATTCACGTGGCAGAGGACTGCCAGCGGGACGCTGGCGAGCTACGTCCGAGCGTTGCAAGATGACCGCTCGGCTCAGCGCCGTAAGCTCGTCGCGTAGCTGGCCAATACTGTCTTGAGCGACGAATCGAGTGACAGTCGCTGCGCGTTCTCGGCAAACCATCTGGCTGTCGACTCTCGCAGTGAGAGCCCCAGCTCGTGAACTCGAACGATCGCGCTGGCGATCGTGTCAGGGCTATCGTCTGGGGCGACGAAGCCATTGACGCCATCGACGATCAGCTCAACTGCGGCGTTGTCCGCGCCGGCTACGACGACACTCGGAACTGCCAGCGCAGCCGCCTCGATTACCACCATGCCGTAGCCCTCACGCCGCGAGGTCGAGAGCATGCACATCGCGCTGCGTAACGCGCCGTCCAGCACGTCGGCCGCGACGAAGCCCGGGGCGCTCAGCCGATCGGTGACGTTGAGGGCCCTGATCGCCTCGAGCAGAGCGCCTCGCTCCGGGCCATCACCGAAGAACTCGCCGCGTAGGCCGGCGATTCGCTCGGCGGCGGCGGCAAATGCCGCGACGGCCAGCTCCGCGCGCTTTTCGGG
>DATAJI010000007.1:0-3471 GCA_036262195.1 Solirubrobacteraceae bacterium | reverse complement strand
GGCAAAATCAGATATTGAAGAACCCGATGCCGAGATGCGACAGGCCGCTCTGCGCTTCGGAGTTCAGCACTGCCAGCTCGTTGGTCCAGATCAGCACGCCCATCGCGATCAGCACCGCGCCGCCGGCGAAGACAACGACGCCGTAGTGGCGCTTGACCACGGCGAACACCGTCGTCATGCGGTCGAACGCGAGCGAGGTAGCAAGGAAGGGGATTGCCAGACCGGCGGAATAGAACGCGAGCAGCAGAGCACCGCGGCCCTCCGAGCCACTCACGCCCGCCGCCCCCAGGATCGCGCCAAGCGTCGGCCCGACGCAGGGCGTCCAGGCGACCGCGAACGCGGCCCCGGCGATCACCGGGCCTCCCTTGCCGGCACGTGCGAGCAGGCGCTCCGGGTGCCACTCGCGTCCGAGGCGCGGGACGAGCGCCGCCGCCACGTAAAACACGCCGAGGGCGACGATGATGCCACCTGCCACGCGCTCGAGTGCGACCTTGTTCTGCACCAACAGTGAGCCGATTGCGGTGGCGCTGAGCCCAAGCAAGATGAAGATCGTCGAAAAGCTCGCGATGAACAAAAGGCTGGGCCCGATGACGCGGCGCACGCTAGCCCGGTCGAGTTCAGCCGGCGTGACGCCGACGACGGTTGAGATGTAGCCAGGGACGAGCGGCAGCACGCACGGCGACAGGAACGAGACGGTGCCGGCTGCTAGGGCGGCGAGCACGCCAACGCCTGACGCGGGATCAGCCACCACTAGATCGTAATGGCCGGAGAGCTACTGCACGAAACGTTCGGCCAGCTGTGCCACGGCGCGCGAGAGCTGGCCGCCCTGCCAGGCGATCGGCGAGCGCCCCTCGTCCTCGACGATCAGCGAGGAACCAGGGACTGCCGCGGCGTAGCGCTCGGCCAGGGCGAGCGGGTGCCCCGGGTCGGCCTCGTCACGGCTCGCGACGACGAGCGTCGGCGCGGTGATCGTGGTGAGCTCGCTGAGTGAGTCGAACGGGCGCGACCGTGGCACGGCGGCGAGCGCCTCCGCGACCGCCAGCGGGTGCTCGTGCGAGGAGAGCCGCTGCCTGATCACCGTCGCCAGCGTTTCACGCCAGGCGCTCGGTACGCGGTCGAGGTCGTACGCCTCCAGGAAGCCGTCGATCCCGCGATCGCGGAGCCCGGCCGAGAGCGCGTCCCAGTGCGCCAGCTCGTCCTCGTAGTGATCGGGGTCGTGGCCCGGGGTAATGAGCGCGAGCGCGGCTACGCGCGCGGGGTTATCAAGCGCGAAGCGCAGCGCCGTGTGTGCGCCCATCGACGCTCCGACGAGCACTGCCCGCTCGAGCTCGAGGGCGTCGAGCATCGCCAGCAGGTCCTCGGCGAGCGAGCGATAGGAGTACTCACCGGTCGGCGGCGGATCGGAGCCCCCGTGGCCGCGAGCGTCGTAGAGGACGACGCGGTAGCCGGAACGCTCGAGGAAGCGCGAGCCCATCACGACATAGCGTCGCGTCGCACTCAGCCCGTGCAGACCGACGATAGCGGCACCCGCGCCGGCATCGTCAAGGCGCAAGATGCCGGCCGCCCCTTGAATCTGACGTTCCACTGCGGCGGATCGTAGGCTGTGCGGGTGACTGTGATCGACGTCGGCGAGGCGGACTTCGAGCGCGAGGTGATCGAGCGGTCGCGCACCACGCCGGTTGTCGTCGATTTTTGGGCCGAGTGGTGCGGCCCCTGCCGCCAGCTCAGCCCGCTGCTCGAGGCCGCTGCCGCCGCGCGGGAAGGTGACGTCGTGCTCGCCAAGCTGGACACTGACGCGAATCCGCGCCTCGCCAGTTCATTCGCCATCCAGGGGATTCCAGCCGTCAAGGCGTTCCGCGACGGTGCGGTCGTGGCCGAGTTCGTTGGGCTGCAGCCGCGACCGGGCGTCGAGGCGTTCTTCGACGCGATCGTGCCATCGGAGCTCGATCGGCTGATCAGCACTGGCGATGAGGCCTCGCTGGGACGCGCCGTCGAGCTCGCACCCGGCAGCGCGGGCGCCGCCGTTCCCCTTGCGCGGATACTCCTCGCGCGCGGCGAGTTGGATGGAGCGCTCGCACTGCTCGAGCAGGTGCCGGCAGGATTCGAGGCGGATGGATTGCGCGCTCGCATCGCGCTACAGCGCGCGGGCGAGCTCGGTGACGCCCTGGCCGCGATCGATGCCGGCGATCGCGAGCGGGCGTTCGACCTGCTGTTGGCCGCCCTCGGCGAGGCCAATGGCGAGCGCGAGGACGTGCGCCGCGTGATCGTCGGCGAGCTCGCTCGCCTCGAGGCGTCCGACGCGCTGGCGCGCGAGACGCGCCGCCGGCTCGCCGCGGCGCTGTTCTGAGCTGAGCGCCGGAGGCGTCTGCGCCGGCGAGCACAATCGAGCGATGACCGCACCGCGCCGAGTGATCGCACACCTCGATATCGACGCGTTCTACGCCTCGGTCGAGTTGCAACGCCACCCCGAGGCGCGCGGCCTTCCGCTCGTCGTGGCGGGCTCGGGACCGCGCTCCGTGGTCACGACTGCGAGCTACGAGGCCCGGCGCTACGGCATCGATTCGGCGATGCCTGCCGCGCGAGCGCGGGTGCTCTGTCCCGATGCGATCTTCATCGCTCCGGATTTCGCGGCCTACCGGGCGAAGAGCCGCGAGGTCTGGGACATCGTGCGTGCGCGCTTCGAAACGGTCGGGCAGGCCGGAATCGACGAGGCATATCTCGAGCTGACCGCGCTCGAGCGCCCGCTGCCGGCGCTGCGCGAGCTGGTTGCTCAGGTCCGGGCGGACACCGGACTTCAGGTCTCTGTCGGCGTCGGACCGTCGCGGCTGGTTGCAAAGACCGCCAGCTCCGCGTTCAAGCCGGCGGCCTTCGTCGCGATGGGTCGCGAACAGGCAGCCGCACACTTCGCTGCTCATCCGGTGCGGCTGCTTCAGGGCATCGGCCCGAAGACCGCCGAGCGCCTGGCAGCGATCGGCGTGAAAACCGTCGGCGACCTCCAGACTGGCGACGTCGAGCTGCTCGCGCAGCGTTTCGGCGAACGCCAGGCGCGCGCGCTGAACGCGCGAGCCAATTTCCACGACGACAGCCCGGTTGAGACGTCGCGGATCGCGAAGTCGCGGTCCAGCGAGCTCACGTTTCCGGCTGACGTCAGCGATCGAGCGAAGCTCGAGGAGACGCTGGCCGAGCTCGCACGTGAGCTCGGCGAGGGCCTGCGGACACGCCGCCGGCGCGCGCGCACGGTAGCCGTCAAGGTTCGCCTAGACGACTGGACCACGGTGACTCGCGCGCGAACGCTGCCGTACTTCACCGACGAGGGCGCGACGATCGCGGGTACAGCGCTCGAACTGCTGCGCGCCTACGCGCCACCGCGCCCAGTTCGCCTTCTGGGCGTGCGGGTCGCGTCGTTCGACGACGAGCCGCAGGGAGCGCCAGCCACGAGCGCGAGCGCCCAGCTGGCGCTGCGGATCTAAT
>DATAJI010000006.1:0-1997 GCA_036262195.1 Solirubrobacteraceae bacterium | reverse complement strand
CGCCCTGTCGCACGGCCACTGCGGTGTTCGGCATCGCGCGTGTCAGCGTCGCCGCAGGCAGCACCGCTTCAAGCTGCTCGAGCGTCACGCCTCCCAGCAGCGACAGCACGGCCTTCGCGCCGCCAAGCTCCGCCGCTACCGCCTTGAGCTGGGCCGGCTTGTGCGCGAGCACAACGACGTCAGCGCGCGCGAGGAGCTCAGCGTTCGATACGGCCTCCCCGCCAACCAGCTCGGCCAGAGCGACCGCTCGTCCGGACCCGCCATCCGAGAACAGCGCCGGCTCCGCCAGCCCCACGGCCAGCGCCCGCGCCATGTTCCCAGCCCCAACAAACCCAAGCAAAGTCACAACCCAAGGCTACCTGCAAGCGAACAGCCCCACCCGCGGCCACGAACGCGATGCGGACACGCCGGCGGCGGAATCTTCGCAAAGCGAAAATTGCCGGCCGCCTACGCCTGGTTGAAGAACCCCTTCTCGATCAGCCGCGCGCGCTCTTCGGCTGACAGCTCGACGTTGCGTGGCGTAAGCATGAAGACTCTGTCGGCGATCCGCTGCATGCCGCCGTCGAGGGCGTAGGTGAGCCCGCTGACGAAGTCGATCATTCGGCGCGGCAGATCCTGGTCGGCCTCTTGCAGGTTGATGATCACCGGGATGTCGCGCTTGAACTTGTCGGCGACCTGCTGCGCGTCGTTGAACGATTTCGGGTGGACGACGTGGACCTGGAAGTCGCGGTCGTCGCGGGCGCGGTCGCGCCCGGCGTTGCCGCGACCGCCCTGGACCGAGCGCAGCACCGTCTGCTGGCGACCGCGCGGCTGGTCCTCGCCAAAGATGTCGTCGATGTCGTCGGGCCGGCGGCGTGGAGCGAGGCGGCGTACGTTGGGCCGCTCGCGGTAGCGATCCTCGAGCGCCACCTCGGGCCCCGTATCAGGATCGTAATCGTCGTCGTCGTACTCTTCGGCAAGGCCGAAGTAGACGAGCGTACGGTGCCAGGAGTCCTTGAGCGCCATGGTTCAAGTGGGTGTTTCGTCCGCAGGTGGGGAATCCCTGCTACCCGCAAACTCTAGCGCCCTGTAGGAATTTCGCGATACAGGCTCGTGCCGATACGCACTATCGTCGCGCCGGCCTCGACCGCGACCTCGTAGTCCTGGCTCGTTCCAGCAGACACCTGCGCGAGCCCCCGCTCGCGAGCGAGCGAGGAGAGCTGCTCGAAGAAGGGGCGGTTCGCCTCCGGATCGCTGGTCTGCGGCGGCATCGTCATCAGCCCCACGACCTTCACCGGGCTGCTCGCGATGAACGCGTCGAGCTCGTGCGGCGCGATCCCGGCCTTTCCCGCCTCGCCGGCGACATTGACCTCGACGAGGATCTCGAACGCGGCCGGGGCGCAGCGGCCGAGCGCGGTCAGCGCGGAGTAGCTGGCGACAGAGTGGATCAGCTCGACGTGCGGCACGATCAGCTTGACCTTGCGCGACTGAAGCGCGCCGATGAAATGCCAGCGCAGGCGACCCTCTGCGTAGCCGACCTTCTCGAGCAGGTCCTGCGCGCGGTTCTCCCCCACGAGCGTGACGCCAGCATCGGCGAGGACCTCGAGGTCCGGCCCATCGAGGTACTTCACGGCGGCGAGGATCTCAACCTCTGCGCCGTCACGGCCGGCCCGCGCGGCGGCGGCTGTGATCCGCGCTCGCACGGCGGCGAGGTTGGCGCGCACCTGCTCGATGCTCAGCGCAGCCACGCGACCCCTGCCTGGCGTCCCGTGCCCTCACCGTCACGTCGGTGAGAGAAGAGCAAGCCGGCCGGCGCGCAGAGCGTGCAAAGGCCAACGTCGTCGATGCTCGCCACGCCCGCGGCGCGCAGCTGGGCCGTCGCGATCGCGACGAGGTCGAGCCGGCGGCCGTCGCTCGACCCGTAGCGCGCAAACACCGCGTGGACCTCGGGCCCTGTCTCGTAGCAACAACCGCGCGCACCCGGGCCGATCACCGCCTCCAACGGACCGCTGACGCCG
>DATAJI010000005.1:0-6943 GCA_036262195.1 Solirubrobacteraceae bacterium | reverse complement strand
ACTTAGTATAGCGCTGTTTTGGCGGGCTTTGGACGCCACCGGGGGCGCCAACCGGAGCGCGCTGCGCGTCGTACCACGCCCCGTTCGGCAGCGCCGTCCCGGCCTAATCCACCCGCGCCGATTGGGCCACCCGAGCGCCCGGCTGTGGCGGCGCGACCGGCTGCGGCGCCGCGCTGCTCCAGTCGTGAACTCGCCGACGCAGTTGGAAGTAGGCGACCCCGCCCGGGATCGTCGGCAGCCAGAAAGCGAAGGCGCGGTAGACGAGAACCGCGACGACGGCGAGCGAATCGGTAACCCCAAATGCGATCAACGCGCCGATCATGCCGCCGTCGACGCCGCCGATCCCGCCGGGCAGCGGCAACAGGTTGGCAAGCATCCCGATGAAGTAGGCCATCACGATTACGCCGAACGGCGGCGCCGGACCGAAGGCGTGGAAGGACGCCCAGAGCGTCGCGATGTCAAAGCCCCACCACGCGACGGCGCCGAGAGCGAGCGGGTCGCGCGAGCGGACGATCTCGAGCGCGCCTCGCACTCCGCCGCCGATCAGCCCGGGGAGCGAGAGCAGCCAGCGGCGGAGCTTCGCGCCGATGCCGGTGCGGCGCGAAGCCGCCTCAATCTGGCGCTCGGCGTGGCTCGGCAGCAGCGCCAAAAGCAGCGCAAGACCGATCACGCCGCCGCCAAAGATCGCCGGCACGATCGTCAGCGCGAAGCTACCGCCGCCCGGAAGCAGGCCGATCCGCAGGCCGAGCCCGAAGACGACCAACGCGGCCATGTAGACGGCGTAGAGGACGGTCATGAAGGCGACCATGCGCGAGACGACGGTGCGGCGATCCATGCCCGAGCGGTGCAGCGCCCACGCAGTGAGTGCTACGCCCCCCGCCCCCGCGCTGGCGAACAGCCGCGTCGCGGCAAGGCCCGCCATCGTGATCAGGTAGCTCGAGCGCCAGTCGATCCGCGAGCGGCCGCCGCGGACGAAGACCGTGCGAAACAGCGCGACATAGCCGCCGAAGGAGAGCGCCTCGAAGATCGCGGCGACCACGAGCCAGCCGGGCGATCCGTGGCCGATCCGGTCCCAGGTCTGACGCAGCCCGGTCAGCTTCGGTAGGACGAAGTAGAGGAAGCCGACGGCCGAGATCACGAACACGCCGAGCGCGACCGCGCGCTGGCGCGTCAGGTGGATGCGCGGCAGCTCTTCGCCGTTACCTCCCAGGCTCGCGATCGGGGTCGGCTCGACCCTGGCCGAGCGGCCGCGCGACGATCGCGGCGCCATCAGACTGAGCCGGGATCCAACGCAAGCTGACGCAGTCCGGCGACGAGCGCGCGGCCGCGGGCAAACGGCCGGCGGACGAGCGGTTCGCCGGCGCGCACCAGCACGCAGAGCGCAAGACCGCCGGCGAGGTCGACGACATAGTGCTCGCCGAGGTAGACGAGCGCGAAGCCGAGCACCGTCGCGTAGCTCGTGCCAAGCACGCCCGGCAGGAAACCCGTCTCGCCGAGCAACAAGGCAGCCATCGACGAGGTGGCGAAGTGCAGTGAGGGCATCGCCGCGAGCGGGTTGCCGCCGAGCACGCTGTAGAGAGAATCCCAGCGCTCACCCCAGAAGCTTTCGCCGTACTCGACCATCAGGCGGCGGACGCGACTCGTCTCGCCAGCCTCGAGCGGACCGAGACGGTCGTGCTCCGCCGCGTACCACGGCGGAGCGGTCGGCACCAACCAGTACGCGATCACGCCGAGGTCGAAGACGGCGTAAGTCAGGCCGGCGGCGCGGACAAAGCGTGAGGGGTTCCGCGCGCCGACGTAGGCCAGCGCCGCGTGCGGGGTGGCAAACCAGACCCAGTGCGCCCAGACGAGCACCCGCTCCAGCCCCGAGAAGCTGCCGTCGGCGTGCAGCGAGCGCTGGAGCCGCGTCGTCGGCAGCTGGCCGAGACCGATCGCGCGATCAAGTGCGACCGGATAGTCGATCCGAACGCGCGCCTCGAGCGCGGCTGGATCGTCGTGCGGCATCTTGTAGGCCGCGAGATAGACGTACATCTGCAGCGCACAGACGGCGACGACGCGCCCGCGCGGGCGGGGCCAAACCACCGCTGCCGAGATCGGCGCGAGAGCCGATCCGGCCAGCACCGTGAGCGGCGAGAGGCGCAGACGCCGCCGGACCACCGGCAGCACGAGGCCGCCAACTATCAGCGTCGCACCGAGCGCCTGCAGCGCCACGCGGCGGCGCCGAGCCAGGCGCTCCGATTGTGAGCATGAACGAGTCAGGCCGCTCGCGCGAGCGCGTACTCCCGCGCCTCCCGTACGAGCCGCGCGATGATCGGACTCGTCTCGTCGGCTTCGGGGTGCCATTGCACGCCGAGGGCGAAGCGTTTTTCCGGGAGCTCGATCGCCTCGGGCAGTTCATCGATGTCAGCCCAGCCGCTCACTACGAGCTCCTCCCCCAGGCGATCGACGGCCTGATGGTGGTGCGAGAGCGTTTCGTGATTCTGCTCGCCCGCTGCCGTCGCGGCGGTGGATCCGGCGGCGAGGTGCACGGGATGATCGGCCCCGGCAAAACTGCCGGGCACGCGCAGGTGCTCGCGATGGCCGACGTGCGAGGGCAAGTCCTGGATCAACGTGCCGCCCTGGGCGACGTTCAGCACCTGCATGCCGCGGCAGATGCCGAGAAACGGCATGTCGCGCTCCAGCGCACGGCGCGTCAGGGCGATCTCGAACTCATCGCGCTCGGGGACGGTGTATGTCGTCTCTGCGGCCCGTGCCGCCCCGTAGAGCGCGGGGTCGACGTCGGCCCCACCGGCGAGTAGGAGCGCATCGAGCAGGTCGAGCACGATGTCGGGATCGGCTGCAACGACCGGGTCTGGCGCCAGCATCACGGTCACGGCGCCGGCCCGCTGTACGGCGCGCACGTAGCTCAGCGGCAGGAGGACGGCCGCCTGGTCCCAGACGCCCCAGCGCGCCGGCTCGAGCGCGGCGCAGATCCCGATGATCGGAGTGCGCATGCAACGAACCGTATCGTCCGCGGCGCTTTTGGAGCCGATCGGCTTCCCGACGCCACCAACTGAGCACGGCGCGCCGTGGCCTGAATAGAATCCGGCGGCGTTGCGCCGCTCGGCCCTCCCAAAGCCCCCTCGCCGCCGAACGACAATGCTCGCCGTTGGGCTGGCGCTCGGCCTGGGCCTGCTCCAAGCACCAAGCGCTCTCGCCGGCACCTTAATCCCCGAGAGCGGTGGCTCGCAGGCCGCGAACAACGTCTCGAGCCTCTACACGATCACGCTGTACATCGCGATCGTGATCTTCATCGGAGTCGAAGGCGCGATCGTGTACTGCCTCTATCGCTTCCGGGCGCGACGCGGGCGCGAGGCCAAGCAGTTACACGGCAATACGCGCCTGGAGATCGGCTGGACGCTCGGCGCGGCGCTGATCGTCGTCGCGCTCGCGACGATCACATTCCTCGACCTGCACTCGATCCGTGACCCCAGCAACTCGGGTCCCGGCGGCCTGGACCTCAACACCGGCGTGCAGTACGAGACCACCGGCACCCTGAAACCGCCGGACGGACGCGCGCTGACGATCCAGGTCAACGGCATCCAGTACCTCTGGCGCTACACCTACCTCGGTGTCTCGAGCAACGCGGACGGCCTCGGCGACCCCTACACCACCTATCAGATGGTCGTCCCGACGAACACGACGGTGGTCCTCAAGGTCGTCTCGCAGGACGTCGTTCACGAGTGGTGGATCCCGCAGCTAGGCGGCAAGGTCCAGGCGGTGCCCGGGTACGTGAACGAGACCTGGTTCAAGATCCCCAAGCCAGGCAACTACAAGGGCCAATGCTCGTTCCTCTGCGGTCGCGGGCACGCGCGGATGATCGCCGAGGTTACGGCCGTGTCGCCGCAGAAGTACAAGCGCTGGCTAGCCCAGCTGCAGAAGAACCTGACTGCCGCCGACATCAACGACGAGAAATGCCGCCAGCAGCTCGCGCAGGGCACCGGTCCGGCGTCCGTCGAGATCACGAAGAACTGCTGAGTCGGTGGCCGCCCGCAGAACAATCCACGCCTGTCCGTCACCCAGCGTGAAGCCTCGCGCGCTGGCGGCGCAACGTTTCCAGAAGGCCGATTAGGGAGGACACGATGGCGACCGCAGTACTCCGCCCAGCCCCACAGATCGTCGCCCGCCGCGTCGAGGGTGAGCCGCGCGGGCTGATGAGCTGGCTGACGACGACGGACCACAAGCGGATCGGCATCCTCTATCTCGTCACGTCGTTCGCCTTCTTCATCCTCGGCGGCACAGAGGCCCTGGTGATTCGCCTCCAGCTGGGCGAGGCGAACAACACGCTGGTGACCCCGGAGGTCTACAACCAGCTCTTCACGATGCACGGCACGACGATGGTGTTCCTGTTCATCGTGCCCGTGCTCGCCGGCTTCGGCAACTACTTCCTGCCACTGATGATCGGTGCGCGCGACATGGCATTTCCCCGGCTGAACGCGCTCTCCTACTGGCTCTTCCTGTTCGGCGGGATCGTGCTCTACGCCTCGATCTTCTGGAGCCCGCCCGAAGCCGGCTGGATCTCGACGGTACCGCTCGCGACCTCGACCTATCTGCCGTCGGGCGGGGTCGATGCGTGGATCTACCTCGTCCACCTCACTGGCATCGCGTCGCTGCTCGGCGCGATCAACTTCTACGTGACGATCGTCAACATGCGCGCGCCCGGGATGAGCTGGTCGCGTCTGCCGCTGTTCATCTGGTCGATCATGGCCTACTCGCTGCTGCTGATCATCGCGATCCCGGTAATCGCCGGAGCGGTGACGATGCTGCTGCTCGACCGCCATTTCGGCACCCACTTCTTCGATACGGCGGAAGGTGGCTCGGCGCTCCTGTGGCAGAACCTGTTCTGGTTCTTCGGCCACCCCGAGGTCTACATCCTGATCCTGCCGTCGTTCGGGATCTTCTCGGAGATCCTGCCGGTGTTCGCGCGAAAGCCGATCTTTGGCTACAAGGCGATCGCGGCCTCGACGATGATGATCTCGTTCCTCGGGCTGCTCGTCTGGGTCCACCACATGTTCACGACGCCGACCCCGCTCGTCGTGATCGTCTTCGCGATGATCAGCTCGTTCCTGATCTCCGTGCCGACCGGAATCAAGATCTTCAACTGGATCGGGACGCTCTGGGAAGGCGCGATCGAGTTCAAGACGCCGTTGATCTTCGCGGTCGGCGGCATTGCCCTGTTCACTATCGGCGGCATCTCGGGAGTCTTCCTCGCGATGTTCCCCGTCGACTGGCAGCTCAGCGACACCTACTTCGTCGTCGCGCACATCCACTTCGTGCTGGTCGGCGGCTCGGTCTTCGGGATCGTCGCCGGCGTCTACTACTGGTACCCGAAGATCACCGGACGGATGATGAGCGAGGCGCTCGGCAAGTGGTCGTTCTGGCTGATGTTCTGGGGGACGCTGATCACGTTCATGATCCAGCACTCGCTGGGCCTCGACGGCATGCCGCGACGCGTCTACGAGTACCCGGCCGTGGGGCATTTGCAGCTCTACAACCAGATCTCTACGCTTGGCTCCTGGATCCTCGGGCTCGGTGTGCTGCTGACGGTGATCAACGTCTGGCGGTCGCTGACACACGGTGCGGTCGCCGGCCCTGATCCCTGGAAAGCCAACACCCTTGAATGGTTCACGACGTCGCCTCCACCAGTGAACAACTTCGATGAGATTCCGCGCGTGCGCTCGCTCGAGCCGATGAAGGACATCCGGCGCGAGGTCGAGCGGCAGTCGAAGGAGGGCGCGCGTCCGCGCGCCCCGGGCGACGTGCGCGTCACCACATAGGGATCGCATGGGCGCCTCTCAAGCCAAGGCGGTAGTTGCGGCGCCCGCGCGCGAGCTGAGTCCCGAGCGCCAATTCCTGGCTGACTACATCGCGCTGACGAAGCCGAAAGTGCAGTCGCTGCTGCTGCTGACGACCGTCACGACGATGTACGTGGCTGGTACGCCCTCGCCGCTGCTCGTGCTGTTGACCTGCATCGGCGGCTACCTCTCGGCCGGCGGCGCAGGCGCGGTCAACCACTACTGGGACCGCGACATCGATGCGCGGATGGCGCGCACCGCGGATCGACCGATCCCGAGCGGGCGCGTCTCACCCGCTGCCGCGCTCCGCTTCGGCATCCTGCTCGTGACCGCGTCGGTCCTGCTGCTCGGCTCGACCGTCAACTGGCTCGCGGCCGGGCTCTCGTTCTGCGGCTTCGTCGGCTACGTAGGCGTCTACACGATCTGGCTGAAGCGGCGCACGCCACAGAACATCGTGATCGGTGGCGCCGCCGGCGCTGTCCCGCCACTCGTCGGCTGGGCGGCCGTCACCGGGCACCTGGCGTGGACCGCCGTGTTCCTGTTCGCGATCGTCTTCTACTGGACGCCGCCACACTTCTGGGCGCTCAGCCTGCTGATGAAGGATGAGTACGCGAAGGTCGACGTGCCGATGCTCCCGGTCGTTCGCGGCGAGGCTGAGACGCGCCGCCAGATTCTGATCTACACCTTCCTGCTCTACGCCGTCACACAGCTGCCATTCTGCGCCGGCAAGCTGGGCGACATCTACCTCGCCTGCTCGATGGTCCTCGGCGCCGCGTTCGTCTACTGCTCGGTGCGCCTGTACCGGCTCGCAACGCGCCGCGCCGCGCTCCAGCTGTACCTGTTCTCACTCGCCTACCTCGCGCTGCTGTTCGGTGCGATGGTGCTCGACGCTCGCCTATAGGATTCCCGGCGTGGATCGCAAGCTTGCAAACAAGAACATCCGTGTGGCGCTGATGGTCGGCGCGTTCTCGATGTTCATGTTCGGCCTGACGTTCGTCGTGGCCGCGATCTGGGTCTCGTGACCCGCGAAACCGAGCCGGCTGCGATGGACGTAGCCGAGTCGCTACCGCCTGTCGGCGAGGAGATCCACCTCCCCGGACCGTCGATCC
>DATAJI010000004.1:0-2708 GCA_036262195.1 Solirubrobacteraceae bacterium | reverse complement strand
GATCGTTTCGCGGCGACGATGCGCGCCGACAACTGGACGCGCGAAACCGTTCTCGAGCTTCCCTACCGCCAGGGCGACGGATATTGGAACGCGCAGGCGGCGGCGATGCACCAGACGCTACGCACGCGCGATCTGGGGTTGGTGCCCGGCAAGACGATCCTCGATGTTGGCTCGAATACGTGCTGGGCGAGTGCGCTGTTCGCCGGACACGGCCTCAACGTCACCGCTCTCGATATCAACGCGGGCGAGATGCAGGGGCTCGGCACCGCGGACTGGTGGTTCGAGCAAAATGGCGTCTACTTCGATCGCGTCCTCGGCGTGATGTTCGATCTACCGTTCGCCAGCGCTGCGTTTGATTTCGTCTGGTGCTGCGGCGTGCTCCATCACAATCACCGCGCAAACCTGTACCGCACGATGAGGGAGGTGGCGCGAGTGCTGAAGCCTGGCGGCTCGGCGATCGTCGTCAACGAGCCGTGCCGCTCGCTTCGCAACCCAAAGCTGAGGCCGGGACACGAGGTGGCGCAATACGAGGGCCACGAGCACGTCTACCAGCTGGCAACCTATAAGCGCGCAGCCCGGCGCGCCGGGCTGCGCGTGAAGATCGTCTACCCATGGACCGTTCGCATGTTCAGGCCTTTCGCCTTCGAGCTCCCGCAGGAGACCACCGTCAGGCGTGCCGCATGGGTCTTCGTAGTGCATGTCGTGCGGCACGTTCCGGCGCTGCGGCGCGCAGTCCTCGCTTACAAGCAGTATGTGCACGGCCGGGCGGCTGTGCACCTGATCGCGACCCGGCCCGAGGTAGAGGGGTGAGGCGCGTCTCGCTCGCCGTGGTCGGGCTCGGCTACTGGGGCCCCAACCTGGCTCGCAACGTCGAGTCGATCGAAGGCGCCCAACTCACCTGGTGCTGCGACGCCGACGCCGAGACGCGCGAGCGCCTGGCGACGAGCTTCGAGGGCGCTCGGTTCACCGGCTCGCTGGACGAGCTGCTTTCCGATCCGGCGCTCGACGGCGTGCTGCTCGCGACGCCGGTCAGCACGCACGCGCAGCTCGCCGTTCGCGTGTTGGAGGCTGGGAAGCACTGCTTTGTCGAGAAGCCGCTCGCGCAGTCCGTGGCCGACGCGGAGCGTGTGGTGGCGGCGGCCCGCTCCGCCGGGCGCGTCCTGATGGTCGGCCACCTGCTGGAGTACCACCCGGGGGTCCGCCGGCTTGCCGAGATCGTGCGCGCCGGAGAGCTGGGTAGCGTGCACTACATCTACACAAACCGCCTCAATCTCGGGCAGCTTCGCGCTGACGAGAATGCGCTCTGGAGTCTTGGTGCGCACGACGTCTCGGTTGTCCTCGACCTCGCTGGCGAGGAGCCATATGAGCTCGACGCGCGGGGTGAGTGCTACATGCGGCCGGGGATCGAGGATGTCGTATTCGCCTACCTCCGCTTCCGTTCCGGCCTCACCGCGCACCTGCACCTCTCGTGGCTCGACCCGCACAAGGAGCGGCGCCTCACGGTCGTCGGCTCAAGCCGGATGGCCACGTTCGACGATATGGCGCTCGAGCGCAAGCTGACGATCTACGACAAGGGATTCGACGAGAGCGCCGACAGCGGCGGTGAGTACACCACCCGCTCGGGCGACGCCACGAGCCCGCGCATCGCGAGCACCGAGCCGCTGCGGCTCGAGTGCGAGCACTTCGTCGAATGCGTCGCCTCCGGCGAGACGCCGCGCACCGACGGGGAGAGCGGTCTGCGCGTCGTCCGTGTGCTCGAAGGGCTGCAGGCGGCGCTCGACAGCTCACGCCGATGAGTCTCCGCGCCGATCCGCGTGCGCCCGGTCTGCATGTCGGCGACGACGTGTCGATCGGCGCCGACGTGCTGCTCGGAGCCGGCGTCACGATTCATGACGGCACGACGATCGGGCCGCGCAGCGTGATCGAGGACTGCGTGGTGCTCGGGAAGCGGCCCCGCCTTGCGCGGCACTCGACGGCGCTTCGTGGCGCGCTTGAGGGCCTCGCGCTCGGCGCCGAAGTGACGGTCTGCGCGGGAGTGGTCGTCTTCGCCGGAGCGCTGATCGAGGACCGCGTCATCCTCGGGGACCAGTCGTTCGTGCGCGAGCGGTCGCGGATCGGCGCCGGCGCGACGCTCGGACGCGGCAGCGTCGTCGAGCCGGACGTAATCGTGGGCGCCCGCTCACGCGTTCAGTCGAACGTGTATCTGACGCGCGGCACGCTGCTCGAGGAGGACGTCTTCGTCGGCCCAGGTGTCGTCACGACGAACGACGACACGATGGCCCGTCACGACGGGACCTACGAGCTGGTGGGCGCGAAGCTGCGCCGCGCCTGCCGGATCGGCGGTGGCGTGGTCCTCGTGCCGGGCATCGAGATCGGAGAGGAGGCCTATGTTGCCGCCGGGGCGGTCGTAACGCGCGACGTGGCGCCGCGCACGGTCGTGATGGGTGTGCCGGCCAGGGTTGTGCGCAAGGTCGACGATGCGGATCTGCTCGAGCTCTGGCGCTGAGCAGGCCCAGCGCTCCGGGCCGGTGGCGGCCGCACCGCTCTTATAATCGGGCCGCGATGGCGAGCCAGCGGCCCCCGGCAGAGCTGATCCGCCGGGTTGGTTGGAACATCCACTCCCGCACTCCGCAGGAGGTCTATGAGCAGCGCGGGCGCGAGCAGTGGGACTTCACCTGCTCGCTGCTGCCGGAGGACTGGAGCTTCGC
>DATAJI010000003.1:0-7592 GCA_036262195.1 Solirubrobacteraceae bacterium | reverse complement strand
GGCCTGGCCTCCCCACCTGGCGGCGGAACTCCGCTGCCCGTCGGCTTCCAGCTCGCGGGGCCGGCGTTCAGCGAAAATCGGATGCTCGATGTCGCGTTCGCGCTCGAGCAGGCACTCGGCTTCGACTCCAGCGCGGTGCGCTCGTGACGGCCGGCTACGAGCCGGTCATCGGGCTCGAGATCCACGTTCAGCTGAAGACGCGGACGAAGATGTTCTGTGGCTGCGAGCTCTCGTTCGGCGCGCCGCCTAACACACGCACTTGCCCTGTCTGCCTCGGTCTGCCGGGAGCACTGCCAGTCGCCAACGCGCGCGCGATCCACTTCGCGTTGATGATCGGGCTCGCGCTCGGCTGCGAGCTGGCCGAGCGTTCGGTCTTCCACCGCAAGAACTACTTCTACCCCGACCTCCCGAAGGGCTACCAGATCTCGCAGTACGACGAGCCGCTCTGCAGCGGCGGGGAGTTGGCGGGCGTCAGCCTGCACCGCGTGCACCTCGAGGAGGACGCCGCGAAGCTGATCCACCTGGGGGAGAGCGGCCGAATTCACGGCTCCGAGCAGTCGGTCGTGGATTTCAATCGTGGCGGCACGCCGCTGGTCGAGATCGTCACCGAGCCGGAGCTGAGCTCCCCCGAGCAGGCGCGCGAGTGGTTGACGCTGTTGCGCGCGACGCTCCGGAGCCTCGGCGTCAGCGACGTCAACATGGAGGAGGGCTCGCTGCGAGCCGACGCCAACGTGTCGCTGCGTCCGGCGGGCACGAGCGAGCTCGGGACCAAGACGGAGCTCAAGAACATGAACTCGTTCCGCTTCCTCGAGCGGGGTATCGCGGCCGAGATCAGCCGCCAGCGGATGATCCTGGAAGCCGGCGGGTCGGTGGAGCAGGAAACGCTTCACTTCGATCCGACCAGTGGCGCGATCACCTCGCTGCGCTCCAAGGAGGAGGCTCAGGACTACCGCTATTTCCCCGAGCCCGATCTGGTCCCGATCGCGACGACCGTCGAGATGCTGCGTGCAGCCCGTGAGGCGATCGTCGAGCTACCGACCGCTCGGGCTGAGCGGTTCGAGGACCAATATGGTCTGAGCGTCGGTAGTGCCCACGTGCTGGCGTTCCGCTTCGAGCTCGCCGACTACTACGAGCAGGTCCTGGCGGCGGCTGACGGGAACGACGGTCAGCAGGTCGCGAATTGGCTCACTCAGCTCGTTGCGCGTATCGGCGACCAGGATCCCGCGGGGAGCAATGTCACGCCCGCGGCGATGGCGAGGCTTGTCGAGCTGGTCTCCGCTCGAGCGGTGAGCGCCGCCGCAGGGCGTGAGGTTCTCGATGTCCTCGTCCGCGAGGGCGGCGACCCGTCGAGCATCGTCGAGCAGCTCGGCCTTGGCGCGCTGCAGAGCGAGGATGGCGCCCTCGAGGCGATCGTCAAGCAAGTTATCGCGGCGGATCCTGCCGCAGCGGAACGGGTCCGGGGCGGCAATGAGAAGGCGATCGGCGCGCTCGTCGGAGCCGTAATGCGCGAGACGCGCGGCCGCGCGGACGGCGCGGATGTGACGCGATTGATCCGCGAGCAGCTCGCGATCTGAGCCCGGTCAGCTGCGAGGCGTGCTCGGTGTCCAACGCCGTCGTCGTGATGTTGGCCAGGGGGCCAAGGACGGCGCGGCCTGGCGTCACGATCATGCTGCCATGAAAGCCAACAACGCAAATTCTCGCTTCCTGCTTCTGCCCGAGCTCAACGAGCAGTCGGTCAGCGCACAGCAGCCGGTGGTGCGGCGCTACAGCCTCGCCAGGTTGCCGGCGGTGCCCGCGGAGCCGCTCCCGCAGAGCGCGCCTGCTAGCAGCGGCTGAGGCGCGCTGGACGGTGCCGCTTCCGGCGGCGCCGCGTAGGCGTAAGCTGCCGTGTATGAGCGAAGAGCCACACTCCGAGTCGCGGACGAAAAGCTTTGGCCGCCATGCGCTGGCGGCGCTGGTTCTGCTGGTCTGCGCATACCTGCTGTTCCACCTGCTGTTCCACCTCGTGATCTTCGTCGCGACGATCGCGGCGGTGGTGGTCGCGATAATCGGAGCAATCTGGGCGATACGCGTCCTTTTCTAGCGAGTGACTTATGTGCTCATCTGCCTCGGTTCGGGGCTGGTCGGTGCAGTAATCGCATCGCGCAAGGGCAGCTCGTTCCCCGTCTGGTTCGCGATTTCGGCACTGATTCCGGTGCTCGGGCCAGTCGCCGCACTGCTCTACCGGCGTGAGAGCGAGACCCAGCTGCGCCAATGTCCGGCGTGCGGGACGGCGGTGAAGGTCTACGACGCGATGTGCATGCGGTGCGGCACCGACCTCGACTATCCGGCGCCGGAGGAGCTCATCGATCCGGACCCCTCGCTGCGAGTCCGCGCCAAGCTCTGAGCCGAGATGCAAGGGCCGTTGGCGTGCGTTGCGCGCCAACGCGCGGGCGCTATCCTGGATTTAGTGGCCCGCTGTCAGCGGGCCCGGTTGTTTGACCTGTAAACGAGAGCACGTCGAGAGGAGGTAAGCGCGATGCGAGCAGTCGATGCCGTGATGGAGTGCCTGAAAGCAGAAGGTGTGGACGTCGTATTCGGGCTGCCTGGCGGAGCCAATCTGCCGACCTACGACGCGTTCTACGATGCCGGTATCCGCCACGTCCTGGTGCGCCACGAAGCGGGCGGCGGCCATGCCGCCGAGGGATACGCGAAAGCCACCGGCAAGGTCGGTGTCGCATTCGCGACCTCGGGCCCGGGCGCCACGAACGTCGTGACGCCGATCGCCGACGCGATGATGGATTCGGTCCCGGTGGTCTTCTTCACCGGCCAGGTCCGCACGGAGTTGCTCGGCACCGACGGATTCCAGGAGGCGGACACGATCGGCATCACGATGCCGATCGTCAAGCACTCGTTCATGATCCAGCACCCGCTGGAGCTGCCACGTGCGATTCATGAGGCGTTTCACATCGCGCGCACCGGCCGTCCCGGCCCGGTGCTGATCGACATCCCGGTCGACCTGTCGCGGGCGGAAATCCCGTACGAGCCGGTCTCGGGCGTGTCGCTCCCGGGCTACCAGCCGACGATCGAAGGCAACCAGAAGCAGATTCGCCAGGCGGCGAAAGCGCTTGCGGCGGCGAAGCGGCCAGTGATCTATGCCGGCGGCGGGGTGATCAACGCGAACGCGGCGGCGGAGCTCACGGAATTCGCGACCAGCGATCGGTTCCCGGTCACCTGCACCCTGATGGGTCTCGGTGGCTTCCCCGGAACACATCAGCAATGGCTCGGCATGCTGGGGATGCACGGCACACGCACGGCGAACTACGCGATGGACCGGGCCGATCTGATCGTGGCGGTCGGCGCGCGGTTTGACGATCGCATTACCGGCAAGCTGTCCGAGTTCGCCCAGCAGGCGAAGTTCATTCATATCGACGTCGATCCAGCGGAGATCTCGAAGAACGTCGCGGCACATATCCCGATCGTCGGCGACGCCAAGAATATTCTCGACAAGCTGACCGTCGAGTACCGCGCGCTCGAGGCCGACAGTAGCCGGCTCAGCGACTGGTGGAAGGAGATCGACGCCTGGCGCGAGGAGTACCCGCTGAGCTACACCGACTCCTCAGACAGTGAGATCAAGCCTCAGTACATGGTCGAGGCGATCTACCAGGCGACCGGCGGTGACGCGGTGATCGTCTCCGACGTCGGCCAGCATCAGATGTGGGCGGCGCAGTACTACCACTTCGACAAGCCGCGCCAATGGATCAACTCTGGCGGCCTCGGCACCATGGGCTTCGGCCTGCCCGCTGCGATGGGCGCGCAGGTCGGGCGTCCTGGCGACGTCGTCTGCGCGATCAGCGGCGACGGGTCGATCCAGATGAATATGCAGGAGCTCGCGACCTGCGCGCAGAACGAGATCCCGGTGAAGGTGTTCATCATGAACAACGGCTACCTCGGGATGGTTCGCCAGTGGCAGGAGTTGTTCTGGGACCATCGCTACAGCCACGTCGACATGGGCGAGTTCCCGGACTTCGTCAAGCTCGCCGAGGCTTACGGCGCGACCGGCTTGCGCTTCACAGACAAGAACACGCTCGTCGACGATATCCGTGCCGCGATCGCGACCCCAGGTCCGGTGCTGGTGGACGTGCGAGTGACGCGCGAGGAAAACACCTACCCGATGATCGCGCCCGGCGCAGCCGCCCGCGACATGGTGGGGTGAGCAGCGATGGGTGAGCCAGGCACCAAGGAACTGCTCAGCCTTGAGGAGCTCGATGCGGCGGTTGGCCTGCGGACCGGGCGCAAGCACGTGTTGTCGATCCTCGTCGAGAACAAGCCGGGCGTCCTGACCCGTATCGCGGGTCTGTTCGCGCGGCGCGGCTTCAACATCGAGACGCTCACGGTCGGCCCGACCGAGGACGAGCAGATTGCCCGCATCACGCTGACGGTCGACGGCGCAGTGCACCCGATCGACCAGGTCACGAAGCAGCTGCACAAGCTCATCAACGTCCTCAAGATCCGCGACCTGGAGCCAGCGGCAACCGTTACGCGCCAGCTCGCGCTGTTCAAGATCGCCGCCGAAGGCAGCGCTCGAAGTGAGCTGCTCGAGTTCTGCGAGATCTTCCGCGGCCGAGTGGTTGACGTGACCAAGCGGTCGGTGGTGATCGAGGTCACCGGCGAAGAGGAGAAGATCGAAGCGTTTGCGCAGGTTGCGCGGCCCTACGGCCTGATCGAAATGATGCGAACCGGCGAGATTG
Source organism: Solirubrobacteraceae bacterium (assembly GCA_036262195.1). Lineage (GTDB taxonomy): Bacteria > Actinomycetota > Thermoleophilia > Solirubrobacterales > Solirubrobacteraceae > Palsa-513. The sequence goes on along the minus strand of DATAJI010000003.1, from coordinate 2,862 downwards.
CAATGGGACGCGGGCGCAGCGAGACCTAGATTGGCTCAACCACTGGCCGTGGAGCCCACCGTCTAGTGACGGTCGTGCCGGCGCGAGCGCTCGATGAGTCCGGCGCGAGCGCGTCGCCGTTTGCGATGCCGCCGGAGGCTCTGGCGCGGCTGCGTGGGAGCATCGCGAGAGGCGTCCGCAGTGGCCGACGAGTTGGCTCGCGGCTGGCTGGTGTGAGCTGGCAACTGCCGCTCGCGGTCGACCCTGCCGAGGCGATCTTCGCTTCGCGCGTTGCGGGTGAGCCCTGGATCTGCTTCGAGCAACCCGAGCGCGCCGGCTCATCGCTCGCCGGACTCGGCGCCGTGGTCACGCTCGAGGACCGGGGACCTGGGCGGTTCGAACGCGTTGCTGAGCGCTGGCGGCAGCTGGCGGCGGAGGCGTGCGTCGAGCCCTCCGAGGGGCCATTTGGTAGCGGTCTCGTGGCGACGGGCGGGTTTGCCTTCGCTGACGACGGCGCGAGTGCTTTGCATTGGTCGGCGTTCGCTCCGGCATCGCTCGTGGTGCCGCAGGTCGCTTTTGCGCGCCGCGGCGCCGAGACGTGGTGCACCGTCGCCGCGCTTGTAGCACCGGGCGACTCTCCCGACGCGGTACTCGCGCGAATCAGCGAACGGCTAGCCGCGATTCGGGTAGCCCCACTGCCGTTGCTCGACCCCCACCCGTCCGAACGCCACCGAATTGGTGGTGCGCTTGCTCCCGAGCACTACGAGGCCGCCGTCGCGCACGCGGTCGAGCTGATCAAGCGGGGCGAGCTCGAGAAGATCGTGCTTGCACGCGAGGTTGAGGTCCACGCCCCGCGCGAGCATGCGATCGCGGCGGTCTATGACGTGCTGCGCGGCGCTTTCGGTGGCTGCTTCGTGCTTGCCATCGGTCGAGGGGAAGCGACGCTCGTCGCAGCCAGTCCCGAGCTATTGATCCGGCGCGAGGGCCTTCGTGCCAGCACGCTCGCGCTCGCCGGCTCGACTGGGCGCAGTGCCGACCCGGCGGTCGACGACCATCTCGGTGAGCGCATGCTGCGCTCGGGTAAGGAGCGTGTTGAGCACGCGATCGTCGCGCAGCGGATCGAGCGCGAGCTTCGCCCGCACGCCGTCTGGGTGACGATGCCGAGCGAGCCTTCAGTCGTTCGTATCGCCAACATCCAGCATCTGGCGACGCCGATTCGTGCTCAGCTCGCGGAACCAGTCGACGCCATCGAGCTGGCGGGCGTGCTACACCCAACGCCCGCGTTGGGAGGAGAGCCGACGGCGCGGGCACTGCCACTGATTCGTGCGCTCGAGGGAATCGACCGCGGCTGGTATGCCGGTCCGGTCGGTTGGACCGACGCGAATGGGGACGGGGAGTTCTGTGTGGCGCTGCGCTGTGCGCTGATCGAGGGTAGGGTCGCCCGCTGCTACGCCGGGGTCGGCGTCGTCGCGGACTCCGATCCGGCCGCGGAGCTCGCCGAGACGGAGGTCAAGCTCGAGGCGCTGCTGCCGGTCCTGAGTTGAGCATGCCGCGCCGCGCTGGGCCGAGGACCTGAGACGCTTGTGTGAACGGCTCCGGCTCATGCCGGACGCGCCGGACTGCCACGCGCGCCCGTGGCCGACCGAGCGGCGTGCTGTTGGTCGCGATCGCGATCCGCAAGCCACGCCAGGTCAGTTGAGCGCCGAGCGGGCCGCGGCCTGAAGCTGTCGCTGCGCTGCGAGGCTGGCACTGCGCTCCAAGCGCAGGTGCAGGAGCGTCGAGCGCTGACAATCGGCGAGGGCGCGCTCGACGCCTGTGGCAAGCTCCTCCAGCGACTCCGGGGCTAGATAGTCGATCGCGTACGCGCGCGCGATCGACTCGAAATCGAGGCCCGGCGGCGTCGCGATGTGCATCTCGTACACGTCGCGCTCCTCGGCGATCGGAAGGTGGTCGAAGATTCCCCCGCCGCCGTTATCGAGCAGCACGATCGTCGCTGCGAGGCCTAGTCGTGACGCCGACAGCAGTCCGCCGACATCATGAGCAAAGGCAACATCGCCGATCAGCGCGCAGACCGCCCCGGCGCTCGCTGCGCAAGCCCCGTAGGCGCTCGAAAGCGTGCCGTCGATGCCGTTCGCGCCGCGATTGCAGAGCACGCGCGGCGGAACCGCTCGCGCCGGCCAGACCGTTTCGATCTCTCGCACCGGCATCGAGGAGGCGACGAACAGCGTCGCGTCAGCGGCCAACCGCTCGCCGAGCAGCCGCGCGACGGAAAGCTCGCTCAGCGTCTCGCGGCCGGCCAGCTCAGCGACAACATCTGCGACGCGAGCGTCGCCGTCACGCCAGCCGTCGAGCCAACCGCCCGGAGCGCTCTGCGGCGGTGAGAGCAGCGCCGGATCGGCGCGCAGCGAGCGCTCGAGCACTCCGTCGGGATCCTGCCAGGCGTCCTGCGGATCGACCGCGATCTGTCGGGCGTCCTCAAGTGCCGCCAGCCACGACCGCAACGGCTTGCTCGTCGGGAGATCGCCCACGCGAACGACAACCTCCGGCTGATGTGCGGCTGCAAACCCTTCGTCACGAAGCAGCAGGTCGTAGTGCGCGATCGCCGCCGGACCGCTTCGAGCGCCGGACAGCGGATCCGCCAGCAGCGCGTATTCGCAGGCAGCTGCAAGGTCCGCGACGCGCCGGAGCGGTGCATCGCTCCGTCCCGCCACGATCACCCCCCGAGCGGCCCCGCCCACGACCTCGGCCAGGTCGACGGCGAGCGCGCCAGGGCGGTCACGCACGACCCACGGTCGTCCCCCAGCGCGGCCGGCTGGAACGGACACCAATCCTGCTGGCGCGAGTGGCTCTCTTAGCGGCCAGTTGAGATGCACGGGACCGGGT
>DATAJI010000002.1:0-2018 GCA_036262195.1 Solirubrobacteraceae bacterium | reverse complement strand
TCAAACGACGTATCCTGTTTTTCCGCCAAGACGAGTCGCTCGGGAAGCGACAGAGCGATGCGTCCGAGGCGCAGTCGCTTGAGCGCGTCGACGAGCTCGGGGTTGATCGAAGGCGTCGAGGTTGCCATCAGCCGCCCTCCTGATCGACGTCAACTATTCTTGCAGGTCAGCGACAACTATTCTTGCAGGGTGCCTCCAGGGTGGGTGGCCCGCTGCCGTCCCTCGTGGGGGCGGTGCGCGACCGGTGAATGGTTGGGGTAGTTGTCGTTGGTGTTTGTAGTTGTCGTTCGGTAGTTGTCGTCAGGGAGAGGCTTCCTCCTGCGCGGGGCGCGCCCGCTTTTCCGCCTCGTCGGCACGCTTGCTCTTGCCGCCGAATTCAAGGATGGCCGAGTGGTGGACGAGCCGGTCGATGGCCGCGGCGGTCGTCATGGGGTTTTTGAAGATGCGGTCCCATTCGCCGAAGGTGAGGTTGCTGGTGATGAGCAACGAGCGGCGCTCGTAGCGCTCGGCCATCAGCGTGAAGAGGACCTCGACCTCCTCGGCGCTCTGCTGGACGTAGCCGATGTCGTCGAGGATCAGGAGCTCGAAGGCGTCCAGGCGCTGCAGCGCGCGCGGCAACGTCAGGTCGCGCTTGGCTGCGAGCAATTCCTGGACGAGCCGGAAGGTCGGCGTGAAGAGCACGGGGTGTCCGCGTTGCACCAGAGCGTGGCCGAGGGCGGCGGCCGCGTGGGTCTTGCCTCGGCCTGGGAGACCGAAGCAGAGAACGTTGTCGGCGCGGTCGAGGAACTCGCCGGTGGAGAGCTCGTCGAGCTTGGCGATCACGGGTCGAGGCAATCGCCCGCGCTCCAGCGTCTCGAGGGTCTTTCCCGCTGGCAGCCGGGACATTTTGAGCAGCCGCTCGGTGCGACGCTGTGCACGCTCGTCGGCCTCGGCCTCGAACACCTCGAGCAGCGTCGTCAGCGCGTCGTGGTACCCGGCGTCGTCGAGACGTCGCACCACCTCGGCGGCGACGGTGGGCAGCCTGAAGCGCGTCAAAAGCTCGCGCATTCGAGTGGCCATGTCCGCGGTGAAGTCGGTCATGATTCTCCCCCCGCGAGGAGCCGGTCGTAGACGGCGAGGTCCGGTGGCGGGATGTGCACCTGGGGCACGGTCGGCTTGTCGGGGGCAGCCAGCGCCTTGACGGCGGCGAAGTCGGGTCGCTCCCCTCGTCCGAGCAGTTGCTCGAGCACGGCTTCGACGTGGGCCTGCATCGTGCTGGCAGCCAGGTGCAAGATGCGCACGTACTCGACGTCGGCCCGCTCGCCGCGTGCCTCACGAAGCGCGTCGTAGGCTCGGCGGAAGACCAGCGAGGGGAACAGCTCCTCGCGGTACCGGTAGCGTGCGAAGGCGCCCGGCTTGCGGACCAGCGACCAGATGACGTGGCGATAGTCGATGCGGTGGTACTGCTCGCCGCGCAGCCGCGGCATCGTTTCCGTCCGCTTGCCGCGGTACCAGACCTCGATGACGTCGGGGTGTTGCCGCACCTCGACCTCACAGCCGATGAGACGCGAGGGGACCGAGTAGACTCTCTTGGTGAAGTGAATCGTGCTCCAGGGCCTGACCGAGGCCGTGTACGTGCTGTGCTCGGGCAGTCGTGTCGAGGGCAACGGCAGAAGGTGGGCTCGCTCCTCGGCCAGCCGCGCGGTGGGCTTGCCGTCATTGAGCTTGTCGCGGGTCGTGCCGACGAACGCCATGTACGCGTCGACCGACGGGAAGTCGCGGCTCCTTCGAAGGGCCAAGGCCTGCGCGAGGGCGGACTTGAGCACGTCGTGGGCCTTTTCGACGATGCCGTTTTGGTGCGACTCGCCCGGCTCGATGCGTGTCGAGGATGCCCCGTAGTGCGCGAGCACGGCGGCGTAGCGTCGATTCAGCTCGCGGCCACCGCCAGGAATCTGGTGCGTCGCCGCCGACAAGTTGTCGCTGCGCCAGACGTGCGGCGCGCCGCCGATGGCGGCCAGGGCGTCCTGCAGGCCGTGCAC
>DATAJI010000001.1:0-2536 GCA_036262195.1 Solirubrobacteraceae bacterium | reverse complement strand
ACAGCCAAGCGGGAGCCGAGCAACGCCGCGGCCTGGGACCGTTATGCCAGCGCGCTGTTCACGCTCGCCGACACCAACTACGTGACCACCGAGAGCGGTTTCACCTCGGCCGGTGCCAAGGAGCTCGCGATCCTCAAGCGGGCTTGGTACCACTACGTGTCGCTGAATCCGACCAAGCCCGATGTCGCCCTGGCTTCCAACGTCACATTTGCCTTTGGTGAGGTCGGCCTGGCTGAGTATCCGACTGCGGAGAGCGCGCAGGAGATCGTTGCGCAGCACGACAACAGCGCCGACGAGTACGCCGCGTTGGCCGGCTACGCCTATCTCGCACACGAGCACGATCGCGGGGAGCTCGCCGAGGCCAGGGCCTTGGCGCTGGCGCCCAAGTCGCAGCGCAAGACGATAACGAGCGAGCTGGCGCAGGTCCAAGAGCAGGCGTCCGGATCCACTGGCTCGAGCGGTAGCACCGGTACTAGCGGCTGATCGCCGCTAGAATCGCCGTCCCGGCGCACCCCGCCGCCTCGCCCGGGCCGTTAGCTCAACTGGCAGAGCAGGGGCCTCTTAAGCCCAAGGTTGAAGGTTCGATTCCTTCACGGCCCATGAACCGTCGCTCAAAGAGCGATCGCCAGACGGCCACCACGGAGTGCGCCGGCAAGCGAGCCCCGGCGACCACCGGCTCGCGCTAACCTCGACGCGTGACGCGGTAGGCGTTCCACGAGCACATCAACAGAAACCGCTCGCTGTTCGGACGGGCCAGCGGCGAGAGTCCAAGGAGACCGGCATGCTGGGAGATAAGCAGGAGCATTTTGAGGGCAAGGGCACGGATCTGGGCGCCCTCCAGTCGCACATCGAGGAATACCTGAAGAACGACGGCTTCGAGGTGCACACATCGGCGCCGAGCGACCAGGGGTCTGTCATCCAGGCCAAGAAGGGCGGCTTCCTGGCCGGCGTCATCGACGCCGACAGGGCGTTGACGATCACGATCGTAGGCAGCTCAGCTGACTTCACGGTCCGCGTCGGCGTCGGCAAGTGGCTCAAGGATCTCGAGGTGGGGGCGATCGAGACGCTCGTCCTCGGCGAGCTCTTCCTGGTCATCGACGTGGCCGAGTCCGCGTGGAACCTCGAGATCGAAGCGAAGCTCGTCAACGACATCAAGTCGTTCGTCGGCTGAGCCGCTGTCGGGACCGCTCAAGACGACCCGCTGAGCGGCGTCGCTCGCGGTGCTGTTAGCCGCGTCGGCGACATGCGCCAGCTGAGTCAGCCTACGGCTCGTAATGGCATTTCCGGAGCACGGCGGAACGACGGCTAAACATGAAAATTACGGATTCGCCTAGTCGGGCTAGCTGAATCCACCGATCGCGACTCTTGCGCGCGGATTAAGAGTTGCGTCAACTCCGCGACTGTGGCCAGCGTCCGCGGTCTTAGTTGCAACGGCCCGCCGCGACGGGAGCGGGCCTCGCCAAGAGGAGGTAGCAATGCTACGTCTGTTGCGCAACCGCTCGCGACTCGCCAAGGCGGGTGTCGCTGTTGCGCTGTTCGCGACTTTGGGTGGAGTCGCGTACGCAGCGCAGACAAGTCCGTTCATCGGCGCCCACGGCAATATCAACAGCTGTCTGCCGCCGGGTGGCGGCGTGCCCCACGTGTGGAAGCCCGGCCACCACTGCTCTGGAGGCTATGTGGGGCTCGCCTTCCCAACCACCGGCGCCGCCAGCACTGGGCCGACCGGGACGACCGGCGCGACGGGTGCCACCAGTCCGTCCGCGACGACGGTCGACGGGCAGACGGTGCAGAAGCTGCTGCTGAAGGAGCCGACTCCTACCAGCGGCACGACCAGCGTGACGCTCTACGTCAATGACGGACTGACCATCAGCGCTGACTGCGACAGCGCCGGTAATGCCAGCCTCGTCGCGACGGGGCCCGCGAGCGCCGATGCCGAGCTCACGATCAGCGGCGATGACAGCGTCGGCAACGGCTACTTCGGCAGCCAGACCGCCGCGCTCGGCCCGACGAGCAACGCCGCGCTCGGCCCAGCGGGTTCGGGCGAGAGCTCGTTCTCCTACGCGAGCAGCTCAGGATCGGTGGTCAGCGGCCAGCTCGGCTACCAGAAGGCCAACTCGTTCGCGACCTACGCCGGCTGCGCGTTCTTCGGCGAGGTTACCTCGGGCTAGCAGCAGCAACCGCCCGGATTAGAAGGCGCGGTAGCGGGTCGCCGGCCAGTGAGCAGACGACCCGCATGCCGCGTCCTAGACGCGATCGCCGGCCCGCCGGCGTGTGTCTCCGACCTCGCTCTAGCGCAAAGGGTCCGGCTCGAATACGGCCGGCTCGCGCAGCAGGCGGGCTGGGTCAAAGTCGTCGAGTAGCGCGCCAGGCGAGAGCCTCGTGCCGGGCTCCGCGAGGCCGGCACTCGACGCCATCCAGCCGACAAGCTGCTCCACGTTTGCGCCGCCCTCGAGGTGCTCGGCGAGGGTGACGGAGCCGTAGCGCTTTGCCAGGCGCCGCCCGTGCCCAGCGACGACGAGCGGGACATGGACATAGC